>DATKWS010000114.1:0-23442 GCA_035529435.1 Patescibacteria group bacterium | reverse complement strand
ACACCCCGCGGCACCAGGACCCTCGCTCGACGAGGATCCGCCATTCGGCTCGGATGAGAAATATCGAGATTCCCTGAATCCCTCCGGAATGTCGAGGTCCCGCTCGATCATGTACCGTATCGCCTCCCGCAGGTACTCGTGCTGCCCGCGCTCCTCGAGATGCTCGAGGTGCTCCCTGACAACGTCACCCCCGCGCTTCGCCACGTTATCGATGACCCGGCGCTCGTCGTACGCATCCGCTTCACGTTCCTTTATCGTGATGGCACCCTGCGGGCATTCCCCGATGCAGGCGCCCAGCCCGTCGCAATAGATATCGCCAACCAGCTTCGCCTTGCCGTTCACCATCTGAAGCGCCCCCTCGGAGCAGTTCGGCACACAGAGGCCGCAGCCGTTGCACTTCTCTTCATCGATGTTTATGACTTGTCTCCGCACGGTAGTTATCCTTTCTTCACGTATCTACAGCTCCCGCGACCGGCCGGTACGCTCACGCGTATATTCCCGCTTTCTCGTCGAGGTTCGTACCGCCGAGGTATTCACGCACCCGCTTGTTGATCGTCTCGAGCAGGTCGCCGAGAATGCAGGCCCCTCCCGTACACGTCCGTACCGGCATGATGCAATCGATCGCGTCGAGCGGCCCCTCTATCGCCTCGACGATATCGAGCAGCGTGATCTCATCCCGCGCCCTCGCGAGCGTGTAACCACCCCCCGGGCCCCGCACCGACGATACGAGACCGACCCTCATGAGACGCTGGAGCACCTTTGCGAGATGCGCCTCCGAGACGTGCAACGATTCGGCGATCTCGTGCACGGCGTGCCGCCTGACGGGATCGGCGGCGAGGAACGTCATCGCGTGAAGCGCGATCGCGGCTGCTTCCGATATTCTGAGCGTTCCATGCACCGGTGACCTCCATTATTATTTAGTATTCAGGTACCACATTACCATTATATATAAAACGTCTTACCCTGTCAAGAGCTATTAAGAATAATTTTGAATATTAAATGAGCGGCTCCTGCACCGTAAGCGCCTACGAATACTCGTGTTACCCCGCCCCTGATATCTCCCGGAGCTTCACCGCCAGCTCCACTCCTCGCGCGCGGCACGCGGCGAGGTCCTCATCGGTGGGAACGTAGCGGACCTTGATCCCTTCCGCGACCAGCTCGACCCTCATCCCGGCGAGCGCCTCCTCGATATGCTTCACCGATTCTCCACTCCACCCGTACGAGCCGAATGCGAAGCCCACGAGCCCTTTGGGCTTCAGGCCCGTTATGTACGTCAGGGCATCGGCCACCGTGGGAAATATCTGGTTATTGATCGTCGGCGAGCCCACGACGATCGCTCCCGCATCCAGCAGCTCGGTGGCGATGTCACTCCGATGCGCGCTCCCGAGCCTGAGCACCTTCACCCCGGCGCCCCCCGCGCGAAGGCCGTCCGCGATGGCGCGTGCCATGAGGTCCGTGCTCCCCCACATCGTATCGTGGAAGATGACCGCCTTGTTCCCCGGTTCCCGCTCCGCCCACCGCCGGTACGCATCGAATATCCAACCGATGTTCTTCCGCCAGACGGGGCCGTGATCGGGCGCGACGATATCGATATCGACGCCGAGGCCGGCGATACGCTCGAGCGCCTTCAGTACGAGGTGCGAGAAGGGCATCAGGATATTGGCGTAATATTTCGCTGCCTCCTCTTCAAGCAGCCGGAGCGGGTGCGCGTCGTCGAAAAGATCGGTCGAGGCGAGGTGCATCCCGAAGGCGTCCTGCGAGAAGAGGAGCCTGTCCTCGTGGAGGTACGATACCATGCTGTCCGGCCAGTGGAGCATGCGCGTCTCGTAGCAGGTGATCTTCATGTTGCCGAGATCTATTTCGCCGCCGTCCGCGATCTCGCCCACCGATCCGTTCATGTGAAAATGCTCTTCGAGCGCCGTGCGCCCGTTCGCCGAGGCGAATACCTTTTCGGGCCGAACGGCCTCGATGACCGCGGGGAGTGATCCGGAATGATCCATCTCGGAATGGTTCGATACGATAAAATCGATCTTCGACGGTTCTATCACCGAGGCGATCCGCGACAGCATTTCATCCATGAACGGCTTCTTGACCGTATCGATCAGGGTGACCCTGTCCGCCATGACGAGGTAGGCGTTGTACGTCGTGCCGCGATCCGTCGCATAGCCATGGAAATCCCGTATGTTCCAGTCGACGGCCCCGACCCAGTAGACGTGATCGGTCACCTTGACCGCCGTGAACGCATTTTCCATCGACATCCCTTTCTTGATTCCGTCCCGCGCGCGGTCATGCCCGCTATACAAACTTCTTCAGCACATCCTTCAGCGCGGCGCGGTCGACTTCTCTCCCCACGAGCGGCCCCCCGCCGAGCACGGGGAAATGGTCTTCGAACGGAGGGCGGTCGTTTTGATATATGACGCCGACCGGTATCCGCTCTTCCCACTCGTACGCCGCCTGCATGGCCGCCGCGTGATTGCGCGGATCGTATCCGGCCGGCAGCTCGTAGCACCGCTTCTTGTACCATGCGAAGGTATTGACGCGGTTGTACGAGACGCAGGGCTGGAGCACGTCGATCAGGGCGAATCCCCGGTGCCGGATACCGAGCCGGATCATCTCGGCGAGATGATCGGTCATGCCGGTGAAGCTCCGCGCCACGAAACCGGCATGCATCGCGACCGCCACGGCGATCGGATTGAAGCGCTCGAGGGGCGCGCCGTGCGGCTGCGCCTTGGTGATATGACCTTCGGCCGAGGTGGGACTCGCCTGTCCCTTGGTCAATCCGTAGATCTGGTTGTCGTGAACGATCATCGTGACATCTATGTTCCGCCTGATGGCGGCGAGGAAATGGTTCCCTCCCTCGCCGTAGCAACACCCGTCGCCGCTCTCGACCACGACCGTGAGCTCCGGATTCGCCAGCTTCGCGCCGGTCGCAACGGGGAGGGATCTCCCGTGCAGGCCGTCGAAGACATTCGCGTTGAGGTAGTGGGGCGCCTTGGCGGCCTGCCCGATTCCGCTCACGAACAGCACCCGGTGCGGCTCGAGCTCCGCCGCGACGAGTCCCTTCTTCATCCCCTCGAGGAGCGCAAAGTTGCCGCATCCGGGGCACCACGCCGTTTCGAATTCGCCGTAATCCTCGATTGACACCATTACGCACCACCCCCTGTTCCACCCATCGATTCCAGCGCCCGGGAAATATATTCCGGCGTGATCGGCAGGCCGTCGTACCGGCCGATCCGTTCCGTGATATCGAAGCCGCTCGCGCGCCGTATCAGGTTCGCAAGCTGGCCCGTCGCGTTTCCCTCCACGCACACGACACGCTTCGCCCGCTCGAGATGTCCCAGGAATTGCTCCGGCACGAGCGGCCACACCTGCGGGAAGTGGAGCGTACCGACGGTCCCGCCGTCTGCGCGGATCTCGTCCATCGCCTCCCAAACGGATCCGCCGTTCCCGGAGGAGACCAGCGATGCCGCCTCCCGCACGGCGCCCCGCGTCGATCCCCACGATACGAGGAGCAGATCGGGAGCGTCGTCACCGGTGTAAACCGGTGGTATCACACCGGCGGCGATCCCCCTCACCTTGGCGAGCCGCTTGTCGACCTGCCGCGTGCGCTCCGAGAGATCCTCCGTCAGGTGGCCGTCCTCGGTGTGCTCATCGCTGTCCGTTACGACGAGATGCGCGCCGGCACCCGGTACGAGCCGCGGGGAAACGCCCCCTTCGGTTACACGGTGACGAAGGTACGGCGCCTCGATTGAACCGGGATCGCCCCCCGGTCGAACCCGGTCGAGATGTGTCACATCGAACGGCTCGACGGCCCTCAGGGAGTCGGCGAGGAACTGATCGGTCAGCACGAACATGGGGCCCTGATACCGCTCGGCGAGATCGAAGGCGGCGCGTGTCAGGTGAAAACATTCCTCCACCGTACCGGGCGCGAGGATCGCGCGGGGGAACTCCCCGTGGCCGGCGAAAGCGACGAATTCGAGATCCGCCTGCTCGGTGCGGGTCGGAAGGCCCGTCGCCGGACCGGGGCGCTGCGCGACGACGATAACGATCGGGGTCTCCGTCATGGCGGCGAGGCTCACCCCTTCGACCATCAATGCGAACCCGCCCCCCGATGTCGCGACCATGCACGGCGCACCGGCGAACGAGGCGCCGATCGCCATGTTCACGGCGGCGATCTCGTCCTCCGCCTGTTCGACGATGAGTCCCATCTTGTCGGCCAGACCGATGAGGGTGAGCGGGATCGACGTCGACGGCGTCATCGGGTAAAAACTGCAGAACCGCGCTCCCGCCGAGACGGCGCCGAGCGCGATCGCCTGGTTGCCGTTCAGCATGAGGCGCGCGCCGCGCTTCGCGGCGGCGGGGAGTTTGCGTGCATATGAACTCTGCTTTTCGGCCCACGCATACCCCGCGAGAAACGCATCCCTGTTGCTGTCGGCGACCTCCGGCTTCTTCTTTCCGAAGGCCTCCGTCACGGAACCCGCGGCCGTCTCCCGGTCGAGACCGAGAACGGCGCAGACGACGCCGAGCGCGCCGGTGTTCCGGTAGGTCTCTTGCGCGAATGCGCCGAGGGGCATCGCGAGGCACGCGTCGCTCTCTTCCGCGAACGATTCGCCGGCGAGAATCACGCCGCCCCCGGCGAGCTCCGGCCGGTGCTTCTCGATCGTCTCCCCGTTGAGGGCGACGAGTATATCGATCGGCTCCCGGGGCGCCTCGAGATCGCCCGTTCCCGCACGCACGGTATAGGTGTTGTGCCCTCCGCGTATTCTCGACTGGTAGCTCTGCGTCACGACGATCGAGTAGCCGCCGCGGACGAGAATCCTCGACAGCAGCTCCCCGACCGTCGCGAGGCCCTGTCCCGCCTCTCCCCCGATCATGATATTCACCGGGTCCAGTTTCATGTCTTTCCCCTGTCACGTGTGCGGTACGGGCCGCGGAGGGGGGAACCGGAACGCCCGGGCCCCCTCCTCATGCAAGTAAACACTATTCACCCGGCGCCGCGGGCGCGGTGAATGTGCGCGTGCCCAGCTCGCGGTCGAGCATGAGCATGCCGTTTCCCGAATCGCCGACCATCTCCAGCATCTGTACGTTCTTCGTCGCGTTGGCCTCCTCTTCGACCTGCTCGTCGACGAACCACTGGAGCATGCTCTGCGACGCGAAATCCTTCTGGGCGTTCGACAGCGCGGTGAGCTCGTTGATCTTGCCCGTGATGAATTGCTCGTGCTTGAGGGCGGCCTTGAAGGCGTCGAGCGGCGACTTCCATGTCTTGGGCGGCTTCTCGATCGCGAGCAGCTCGACCGATCCGCCGCGCCCCATGATGTGATCGAAGAACTTCATCGCATGCGTGAGCTCCTCCATCACCTGCACGCGCATCCACTGCGCCATGCCGTCGAAACCCCTATCGTGGAAATACGCGACCATCGACAGATACAGGTATGCCGAGTATGTCTCGTGCTGGATCTGCTCGTTGAACGCGTCCCGGATCTTCTTGCCGATCATCTGTTTCTACTCCTTGCTCCAGAGTCCATGAATGTTGCAATACTCGCGGGCCTTCACCTTTTTCGCCGTCACCTCGAAGAACGCCTCCGGCTTCTCACCGGGCGAGAGGAACGCGCGGCACGAATGCCCGTCCGCGATAAGCTGTATCCACTCGATGTAGTGCTTCTCCTCCATCGGGTGGGGAACACTGCCGACCGTGACCCGGTACCCGTTCTCGACCTTCTCGATGACGGGAACGTGCTTCTCGGTGGCGGCATCGGTCGTGTTCTCCTCGAACAGCTTCATCGGCTCGTTGCAGCAGACGAGCTGTCCGGCCCCCTCGTGTAGCATCTCGACGATGTTGCCGCAGACATCGCACTTGTATACCTGGAGTCGCTTTGTCATGTTTCGAACCCCCTATTCTCATGTCCCACCCGGTGCACGGGCCGCCCGGTACGGCCGCACGCGCAGCCGGGACAATTTCTAGTAATTCTCGCCGAGCAGCTCGAAGTACGCCTGCGGATGGGCGCACGCCGGGCACACCGTCGGCGCCTCGGTCCCCTCGTGCAGGTAGCCGCAGTTGCGGCAGCGCCACACGACCTTCTTGCCACGCTTGAACACGCGGCCTTCCTTGATGTTTTCATGGAGCGCGGTGTACCGCTTCTGATGCTGCTTCTCGGCCACGGCGATCGCCTCGAATATCTCCGCGATATTCTCGAATCCCTCCTCGCGCGCAGTCCTGGCGAAACCGGGATACATCTCGGACCACTCGTGCATCTCACCGTCGGCCGCCGCCTCGAGGTTCTCCATCGTGTCGCCGATGACGCCGGCCGGGAAGTTACCGTGCACCTCCGCCTCGCCACCCTCGAGAAGCTTGAAGAAGCGCTTGGCGTGCTCGCGTTCCTGGCTGGCCGTTTCCTCGAAAATGGCCGCGATCTGTACGTACCCCTCCTTGAGCGCCTTACCGGCGAAGTAGGAATACCGGTTCCTCGCCTGCGACTCGCCGGCGAAGGCGGTGATAACGTTCTTTTC
Source organism: Patescibacteria group bacterium (assembly GCA_035529435.1). Taxonomy (GTDB): domain Bacteria; phylum Krumholzibacteriota; class Krumholzibacteriia; order Krumholzibacteriales; family Krumholzibacteriaceae; genus DATKWS01. The sequence continues at coordinate 16,935 of DATKWS010000114.1, read as the reverse complement.
AGTTTTGCTGCCCTTGAGGGACATTCGTCTGACCTCCTTGTCCGGTTGATCCGTTCTCCGTGCCGCCCGTACCGGGAACGGAACTATTACACTACTACTCCAGCGCCTCGCTGCCAACAAATTTATACCCGAGTCCCTCTATGGCGGCGCCGATCCGCCCGGTGTCGAATCCGTGCCCCGCCACGATCGCCCGTCCCTTTCTGAAATCTACCTCGGCCGATTCGACCCCCTCGACCTCCATGATCGCGCGATGAATGCTCCGCGCGCAGTGCTCGCACGTCATTTCCTCGATCTTGATTCTCACCCTCTCGGCACTCGCATCCTGCATCTTCTCTTCACCTACCTTGGACGGTTTGAAGAACGCCGCACACATCACGGCAACGAGAACCACCGCGCTCGCAATCTTTACGGTCGACGGCAGCATCGACGGCATTCCCGCGGCGACTTCGATGCCGCCGCGAAAGAAAAAAGCGTCGAGGAGCAGCCCCGCTCCGATCGCGCACGCCGCGACGGTGGCGAGGTATATGACCGCGACGCGCCTTCCCATGATCTTCCACACGGTGGCGATGGTCGCCGCGTTGGTCGCCGGCCCCGTCATGAGGAAGACGAGGGCGGCGCCGGGGGATACCCCCTTCGCGATCAGCGCGGCCGCCACCGGCACCGACGCCGTCGCGCACACGTAAACGGGAATCCCGACCGCCATCATGATCAGCATGGACAGTATGCCGCCGCCGAGCAGCCCGGCGAAGAAATCGTCCGGGATGGCGGCGGATATCACGCCGGCGATCAAGACGCCGGCGATGAGCGCCCGGTTGATGTCCCGCGGAAGCGTCACGAATCCGTAGCGGAAGATATCGAGAAACGATCCGCGGTCATGATTGATCCCGCATTGCCCGTTCGCGCACCGGGCGCCGGCCGCATCGGTCTCCCGCCGCCCGTTCCCCGCGTACGCGACGAGCGAGCCGCCGATGATCCCGCTCACGAACGAGACGAGCGGCCGGAAGACGGCGAAGACCGGTCCCAGAAGGCTCAGCGTTACCATGATGCTGTCCACGCCGGTCTGGGGGGTCGATATGAGAAACGACGTCGTCGCGCCCGACCCCGCGCCGTGCCTGCGCAGCGAGGCGGCGACGGGAATGACGCCGCAGGAGCAGAGCGGCAGCGGCACGCCGAACAGCGACGCCTTCACGACCGGTCCGATACCGTTCCCGCCGAGATGCCGCTCGACGAACTCGGGGCGGATCACGACGGAGAGAACGCCGGCGACGAAGAATCCGAAGAGCAGGTAGGGCGACATCGCCGTGAGTGTGTCCCAGAGCGCCGCGACGAATGCCTTCAGTGCTTCAATCATTTCTCACCCGGCTTTCAGTGTATGAGCTCCGTCCGGCCGATTCCCGGACGGTCGATACCCGTCTCACTCTCCCCGCCACCCGCCATGCCGATCCGCGTCAGCGTGAAATCGTACTTCACCGGATCATCCGGGGCGATCTCCCTGAACGCATCGGTAACCTCCCGGGCAGCCTTGAGGTCCGCCCGTCGCCGTTCGGTAAAACCGAACGCCCTGCTCCACCGGTACATATGGATATCGAGCGGGACGATCAGTTTCGCCGCGGGAATGCCGCTCCAGCCGCCGGGATCGACCTCGTCGCGCCGGACCATCCACCGGAGGAAAAGGTTGAGGCGCTTGCAGGCGCTCCCGCCACGGGGAGACGGCAGCAGGCAACCGGTGTACCCACCGCCCCCCCGCGCGATCTCCGCGGTGAATGCGGTAAGCGCCGGCACGATATCGCGGTGGGAGCTTTCGTATGCAGCGATGAAGCATTTCTCGAGAGAACCATGCGTCTCGATCACCCCTCGCGCGCCGAGGAGCAGGCGCGAGAGGTCGCGGCCCCGCGCCCACCGGTGTTTGAATCCCGGTAGGATGTTCCCGAGCTTTCGCGGGCTGCAGTTCATGATAAAATCGACCGGCGAATCACCGAGAACACGCAGAACGGACTCGATGCTCCGCATGATCTGCTTCACCGTGCCGAAGGCGAGCGAGGACGCCACCAGCGCCACGAGTTCCCGGTCGCCCGTGCGGTCGAAATCGTACAGATACACAAGAGGATCCGTCCCGATGTACGACCGCCTGTTGTACGTGCGGTAAAGCCGATCGAGCGATTCCCGTAAATCTTCCCTTCGTATCATATCCGGTTTTTCCATGACCGTATCCCATACACCGGTGGAGCGATCCCGATCGCGGGCCGCATCGGGCAGCGTGCCGGCGCTACGCATCCGGCTCGTTCCGCCCGGCCCTCCGGCACGCCGGGCAGATGCCGAGAAATTCGACGCGGCGCTCGATCAACGTATACCCGGTTGCCCGTATGGCATCCCTGTCGCACTCGGGGGGGACTTGTTCCCCCGGGATATCCTCGATCCTGCCGCATCGAATACAGCGAATATGCCGGTGCGCACCCCGTTCACTGTCGAAATGCATCTGCCGGCCGGCGATCTCGATCTTGCCGATCATACCGCTTCTCGAGAGAAGCTCCAAGTTACGATAGACCGTGCCGAGGCTGACACGCGGAAGCCGCATGCGAACCCGTCCGTATATCTCGTCGGCGGTCGGATGCGTGTGGAGCCTGGCGAGCTCCTCGAGTATGACCTGCCGCTGTCTGGTCATCCGTATCTTGTAGGGCTCCATCATCTCAGAACCTCTCGCTAATAGTAATTATAACTATTATTATATAATATTAATTTGTCAATATCTTTTTATGAATCGCCGGCCGCGGGAACGGGAGATATGCTTGTAATGTATTATTTGACAATAAAAAACGGGCCCCCCGCCAGAGGCGGGGAGCCCGTTACGGAGCAACCGTTACCTCAGGAGCACCATCTTCTTGGTGATCTTGACATCTCCCGCGATGAAGCGGCAGAAGTAGATACCGGAAGCAACCCGTCGGCTGCCTTCATTGGTTCCATCCCATGTGAAGGTATGAATGCCGGGGGCCTTTGTGCCCTCGAAGACGGTCCTGACCAGCTCGCCCTTGACGTTGTAGATCCTCAGCTCCACCGTACCCGTGTGGTTCGCCGGAACGCCGAACTTGATCGACGTGACCGGGTTGAACGGGTTGGGGAAGTTCTGCCACAGGGTGAGTCTGTCCGGAATCTCCGGAGTTGTCACCGCACCGCGACCGGCCACATCCGCCTCGATGACGCCGGTGGCCGAACCGAGCCAGTTCAGCACGCGATCCAGTATCGCCGCCCTCCGCACATCCTCCTGGATGTAGTTGAAGTCGAAGGCGAAGTAGACCGACGCGTGATGCGGTCCGACGAAGCGGACAGCAGCGGCGGAGTCGGGTCCGGACGGGGCCATCGGCACGAGCCGCGGATCCCAATCCTTCCCCTCCTTCTGATAGAACTCCTGAAGCTCTCTCTCCGTGCCGAAGATATCGAGCGAGGAGCCCAGGCCGCTGTACTTGTAGACGATCGAGGCGCCGGTCCAGGTCGTGGAGAGCTTGATCTCGTCCGGATACGAACCCGAGATCACGAACGTCTCGTCGTTCCCGATCGGGTCGCCCGGCGTGCTCGTCAGCTCGTACCAGGACGGGCTGTCCTTGACGTACGCGGAGCCCGTGTACTGCTCCATGAACGGACGCGCCGATGATCCGTACGAGAGATCCCTTCCGAGGAAGAAGATCTGGTTCAGCGCGCCGACGTCTGCATCGAGGAAGCTCGAGAGCAGTGTCATCTGAGGCGCGTCGAAGTACCAGCTCTCATCGATGACGATCCCGGTGTAGGCCTGCAGTATCGCCACGGTCGGGTTCCCCAGGTCGTCCCAATCCCAGATATCCGCCGTCCGGCCGATCGCCGAGAAGGCGAGCTGGAACATCTCCGGGGTCGGATGCGCGCCGCCGCCGAGGAGCACGAGGTAATCGCCCGACGGCATGATGCCGAACTCGTAGGCGACCCCCGGGGCTCCGGCGGGATCAAGCGAGGTGTTGGCCGCATTGTCGGCCGCCTCGACGTAGAGCTTGATCCTCGTCCCGGACGCCTGACCCGGTATGTCGCCCGCGTACTCGTCGGGATTGGCCGTCGGGGCCATCGCGACCGTCGTCCAGCTCGCACCGTCATTGATGCTGTAGTAGAGGTCCGCCGAGGCCACGCCGGACAGCGCGTCGATGACGGTCGTCGTCACCGTGTACGGTCCGACTTCGTCGAATGTGCTGGCCGGCACATCCGTCGATATGAACGCGGGGCCCTCGGTGTCCTCCATACCCTCTATACGGACATCGTCGATGTACCATCCGACCTTGTTGACGCTGCCGTCGCTGCCGAAGTGCCATCTGATGATGACGCTCTGGCCCTTGTACGGCGTCAGGTTGAATGTCACCTTTTGCCACTCGTCGTTGTTGTACCCGGTGAAGCACGGCTCGCCCGGGATACCGGCGGTGTAGGTCTTCGCAATGCCGTTGTACCCGATGTCGGGCGTGAGGATCGTCCACGTGCTTCCGCCGTCGGTGGAGATCTTCACGTTCCCGCCGTCGTAGTTCGTCTCGATGTAGTACCACTGCCAGAAGCTCAGTGCGGCGCTCGTGGCACCGGTCGGGACCACGACCGCGGGAGATTCCAGCCTCGAGTCGGAACTGTACGAGTAGTTGTCGGCGAGCTTGGTGGCCCAGACATTGACGCCGGAATAGGCGCCGCCCGGGCCGGTTGTCGGCTCGCCCCACTCCCAGTCGGGACCGGTCGTTGCGAAACCGCCGTCACTCGCCTCGAAATCCCAGGCGTAGTAGTCGACGATCTCGAACGAGTGGTACCCGGCAAGCGGATCCCTCGCGTAGTTCGGAACCGCGGCGATGTCGCGCGCCCGGATGTAGTAGTTGAATACATCACCGAGCACCGCCGGACCGGGGATCTGACCCTGGTACAGATCGCCGCCAGCATTCACCATGGCTATGGTGACATTGGTTCCGCCGTTCTTGTTGTAGGTGAGTGTCACGCCGGCCGGATCGACGCCGACGTTATCGGTGATCGTCGCCTCGACCACGTACGGACCGGTCATGTCCGCAGCATCGGGCAGAGGCGTGTGAACGATCTCGGGAGGCTGATTGTCGGCGGTCACCTCGAATGAGTGCCGCTGTGTCGGTGCCCCGGACGGGTGATAGCTCGTGTTGCCGTCCATGTTGGCCGCGCTGATGTAGTAGCTCACCGTCGTACCCCACTTCTGCGGCGGGATATCGGCGGCATACTCATCGGGATTGGCCGTCGGGAGCATCTGCACCGCGACATCACCCATGCCGACATCGTAGGTCAGGTTGACGCGCGAAGGATCGAGCGTCTCCGAGTAGACACTGGCGATAACGGTATAGGCGCTCAGCGTGTCCTCGGTATCGGGCATCGGCATGTGCAGGATGTCGGGCATCGCGAGCCAGCGGAGCGCGCGATCCATGATGTCGGCCCGGCGCCCGGCCTCCTGGATATCCATGAAGTGGAAGGCGAAGTAGACCGAACGGTAGGCGTCGCCGTTGTACTTGATCCCGGCAGCGGCATCGGTGCTGCTCGGATCATGCGGCATCACGCCGTCCCATTCTTTCCCTTCCTTCTCGTTGATTTCCGCCAGCTCTTCCCTCGTGAACGAGGCGCCTCCCGGTCCCGTGTACTGGTACACGATCTCTCCACCGGGGAAGGTGGCCGATCGCTGCACCTCGTCCGGGCTGGTTCCGCCGATCACGAAGGCCTCATCGGCGCCGATGAACTCGCCCGGATAGCCGGTCAGCTCGAACCAGCCGGGACTGCCCTGAACGTACGCGGCGCGGAGGTACTCCTCGACCCACGGCCTCGTCGTGGTGGAATAGGCGAGATCGTCGCCCAGGATGAAAAGGCGGCGCTTCGCTGCGAGCGTGCCGCCCTCGAGCCAATCGGCGAGGTCGTTCATCTGCGCGGTCGTGAGCGAGTACGACTCGTCGAGGATGATCGTCTGGTACAGCTCGAGCTCGGCGAGACCGAGCCATCCCTGTGTATAGCGGTACCAGTAATCCGCCTCGTAGCCGTACACCTCGAGCGCCGCACGGAACGTCTCGAGCGGTGTGCTCGAGCTCGTCCCCTGCATGACGAGGATCGGCGCCGACGGCAGGATCGAGAACTCGTGCGCCGCAGCGGGCGCACCGGCCGGATCGACACCCTCGTTCGCCGAGTCGTCGACGGCCCCGATGTAGAACTTGATCCGCGTGCCGCTCGGCTGTCCCGGTATCGAGGCACCGTACTCATCACCGGTGCCGGGGGACATGGCCAGTTCCGTCCAGCTCATGCCGTCATCGACGCTGTAGAACAGCGATACACCGGCGACATTGCCGAGGAAGTCGACCACGTTGGTCATCACGGCGTAGGGACCCGCCGCATCGAACGTGCTGGCCGGAACCACCGTGTTGCTGATAATCGGCGGGACATCGTCGACGTCGGTGCTGCGGAGCATCACGTCATCGATGTACCATCCCGCCTTGTAGACGCTGCCGTCGCTCCCGAAGTGGAAGCGGACCATCACCGTCTGTCCGGCATAGGGCGAGAGATCGAAGAGCTCCTGCTGCCAGAACATGTCGGCGTACCCGCTGAAGCACGGCTCGCCGGGGATACCGGCGTTACTGGAGCTCGCCGTGCCGTCGTAACCGCCCATCGGGGTCACGACGGTCCAGGTCGCTCCGCCGTCGGCCGACACCTTGACGTTGCCGCCGTCGTAGCGGGTGGAGGCGCCTTCCATCTCGTACCAGTGCCACAGGCCGAGCATCGCGTACGGCTTGCTCGCCGAAAGGGTGATCGGCGGAATGTCGAGCGTTGCATTGGCGCTGTTGGGATAGTTGCCGCCGAGGACGGTCGCCCAGGCATTGACGCCCGAGTGGGCGTTGCCGGGACCGCTCGTGGGTGCACCCCACTCCCAGACGTCGCCGTCAGCCGCGAACCCGCCGTCATCCGGTTCGAAATCCCACAGGAAGTACTCGACGATCTCGAAGGAGTAGGTTCCCGTCGCCGGTACGCGGGTGACATTGCCGTGGTACGATTCGTCCATCGCGTAGAGATAGTACTCGTAGATGTCGCCCACCTCGGACGGACCGGGGATGGCGCCGCAGTAGAGGCCGTCCTCTTCCATCATCTTGACGCGGTGGATCATGCCGCCGTTCCTCGAGTACATCAGGTAAACCGATTCCACGCCGATGTTGTCCGTGACCTCGGCGCACATCGTGTACGGTCCTACCAGGTCGTTGGTGTTGTAGTACCGCTGGTGAACGACCACGGGATCCTCTTCGTCCCAGCCGACCCTGAACATGTGCGTGTTCAGCGGTGCACCGATCGGATCGGTGCTGGTGTGCCCCGCGACATCGGCGGCCGTGATGTAGTAGTAGACCTCCGTATCGAGCGGCTGAGCGGGAATGTACGCCTCGTATTCATCCGGTACGCCGGTGGCCGTCATCATGACGGACACGGGGCCCGAGCCGACGTCGTACACAACGGCGAACGTCGCCGGATCGAGCGCGAAGACGGCCGAGGTGATGTAGGCCTTCACGGGATACGGATTCTCCGTATCCTCGGTGTCCTCGAGCGGCGTATGGGTGATCTCCGGATAACCGAGGAGCCAGTCGAGGATGCGCGCCATCAGGGCGTCCCTCGTCGCCGCATCGGCGATCGCCTCGAATCCGAAGGAGAAATAGACGAGCTTGTACGCGCCGGTATCGACCGTGAGGCCGGCCGTGCCGGAGCTCGTCACGGCGTTCGTCCCGACCTGGCCCTTGGACAGGTCGTGCCCCGTGACGGCACCCATCGGCACCAGCTCGTCATAGGTGAACGCGGCGATGGCGATACCGAGCGGATCGATCTCCGACGGGTACCCCTGGTTGTTGGCGCCGCTCCCACCCTGTATGTCGAATGAGAAGCCGCCGCCGACGGGGCTCGCCGGATTGCCCAGCACCGCGCCCAGACCGACATCGTCCTGCACGTATGCCGCATGGAGATAGTCGGCGTAGAACGCCTCCGTCCTGATATCGTATCCGATATCCTGGCCGGTAATGAACAACTTGCCGCCGCCGTCGAGGTAGGCGGCGAGCTCCGCCTGATCCGTTGCGGTCAGTGTCGTTGTATAGTCATTGCCGGTAAACCAGATCACCGTCTCGAAGAGCGCCATCTCGGCGGCCGTCGGCGGCGTCGATACGGTCAGGAACGACCTACCGGCGGCCAGGACGGCGTTCTCGAAGTATGTCTGGTATGCCGCGCCGGCATCGTCATCGACGATGAGAACCTGGGCCCCCGAGAGCTCGACATCCAGTGTCGTCGTCGCGCCCTCGAGCGCCTCTATCCCGTTTCTGAACGTTACGGGATAGGGGAATCCCGGCATGAACTCGAGATCGTACGTCCCGACGGGGAGAACGACAGTGTACTCTCCCGTCCCGGGATCGGTCGACGTCCAGACGACGGCCTCGCCGCCGAGTTTCACCGTGACGTCGGCCGCGACACCGTTGCCGGTGTCACCATCGGTGACAAAACCGGCGATCGTTCCCGAGGGAAGCTGGCTCAACGTTGCATTGAGCGTAGTCACCGCATCAGCGACGACGGTGACCGCCGTGGTGTAGGTATCGTAACCGAAACGCGAAATCTCGATTGTGTGATCACCGGCGACGAGCTGCATCGTGTAGTACCCGAACTCGTCGGTATAGACCCTCTGGCCGGTGTCGGTGACGAGAACCTTGGCGTTCTCGACCGTACCGCCGCCGGAGCTGGAGACGGTACCCTCGAGCGTTCCGACGCCCGCGAGCGCCGCCGTCACTGCGGCGAACGCATTGATGCGACCCCAGCCGTAGTCGTTATCCATGCCCGCGGCGCCGAGATCGACCGACGTCTGGGCGATCAACTGCTTGGCCGTCGCGACATCGAGAGACGGATTCGCCTGGAGCATCAGCGCGACCGTTCCCGAGACATGGGGCGCCGCCATGGAGGTGCCGCTCCATTCACCGCCGGCATCGGTCCACGCCCAGATGCCACCGGGAAGCGAGGAGTATATCTTGACTCCGGGAGCCGAGATGTCGGGCTTCGTCCAGGTGCCGACATACGGCGGTTCGTTCCAGGTGACGGGACCGCGGCTCGAGAAGCCCGCGATGACATCCATGCTGTCGGTCGCCCCGACGCCGTATGCGCTCGGCACGTTTCCGGGGCTGCCCGTCGTGTTCGGCGAGGGCCCCGAGTTGCCGATAGAGAACGACGGGAACACGTTGGCGGCGGCCATGTTGTCGGTCGGCACGATCATCGCCGTGTAGGTTCCCGTGGCCCCGAGTGACATGTTGACGACATCGGCGCCGTCATCCGTCAACGGGTTGTTATCGGGATCGATGATCCATTCCATACCACCGGCAACCTGTGTAAACGATCCACTCCCGCCGGGGATGACCAGGCCGTGCATCAGCTGGGCACCCGGCGCGACGCCGATATCCCAGCCGCTCGCGTTGCCGCCGATCATCGTTCCGGAGGTGTGGGTGCCGTGCTCGGCCGAGTCATGCGGGATGGAACCGGATATGATATTTCCACTCGCGTCGAATTCGGCCCAGCCGCCCGGGTAGGTCGGATCGCCCGGAACATTCGTGACCATCTTGCCCGAAATATCGGGATGCGAGATATCCACGCCGGTGTCCAGGCCGCCGACGCGAACGCCGGTGCCGTCGAATCCGTACGTGGTCCAGACCTGCTTGGCGCCGATCTTGGTGATCGAATCCCAAAGCTGATTCTCGCCCACGCCGAGGTTCGGCCTGTCGGATCCTTCGGGACGCGGCGGCGCCGTTACGGTAAAGTTATCGAACACTTCGATTACATCAGGCCGCGTCGCTATCTCCGCGATGACATCCGGAGTCGCCCGGACGAGGACAATGTTGTCGATCCAGAATTGCCTGATTTTTATGACCTTGTCCTTGACCTCGGGTCTTGCGAGAGACTGGATGAGCGCAGACTGCGAACGGCCGTGTGCCGATCTCATCTCCGAGAAGACCGCAGGGCGGTCACCACGGAGCATGCGCAGGTTGGGTCTGCCGCTCATCCGCACGATCGCGGTTACATATTCGTTAGGCCTTGCAGCGGAAAGCTGTGCTGCCAGCCCGGGTGCAATCTTGACCTTCAGCTCTTCCTGAGCATCGGCCGATTGCACCGAAGGCAGGATTATCAGCAGAACCAGAAGAACCGCCGCACAGCCAAAGAGTCTTGACTTGGATAACATCTTTGATCCTTTCTGTGCTTTTGTTTCGTTATTGCATACCGTTTTGCCCATAACGATCGATTCTTCCTGGTCTATTCATCGATCTTCTTGATATCGTGCTGGATCTCGAAGAAGTTGATCCGATAATCCTCCACTTCCCCGAACAGGCTCTCGCCGTCGGGGCTCGCGTCGGGGTCATCGTACGAGAGCACACCACGCACCCAGAGTTTCGTCTCGTACTTCTCCGCACCCTGCCCCATCGTTTCCCAGATGGCGGCGTCGGGTATCCGGAACTTGGTGAGATAGGTGATCTCCATGTCCGGACCGATCTGCGGGAAGTGCTCAAAGATGTTGATGTGCTCGTTGAGGACCTGTTCGTTTCTGCTCCACATCCTGTCCTGGTTCCAATCGACCCACAACGAGACAGTGAGATCCTGGGCGAATTCGCTCGCATCGCGCTTATTGCAGTTCGGAACGCGTATGAGCCACCTTACGAGCGCCCACTTGTTGGGATGCCACAGGTTAGCATTGGTGAACCAAATGCCGTCGCACTCATCCATCGATACGCCGAGCTGTTCGACCCCCTTGTCCCACACATGGACATACGGGTAGGGGGCCGGAGCGGGGCCCGGCGTGATCTTCGGCGGCAGGATTTCCTGTCCGCCGAGGAGTACAACCTCGCCAGTCTCGAGATACGCGTTCAGATCGACATCCGCCGGCAGGTTTTCGTTGTACAGGCGAATCACCCTGGTCGGCTGCTCGACAGGCGTAAACTGTTGCGCGTAGGAGATTGAAATTGCGGAACTCAGGCACAGGAGGCATACGATGAGCATGATTTTATTCTTATGCATTCGTTCCCTCCTCTTGTGTGTCCCTTTCCTGGCGTGTACCAAAGGCTACAGTACGGACCCGAAGCTTCGTCGGTCACCTCCTCTCCCGCGCGGCGCATGCCGGGTCGCTGTATGCGCCATGATTCCGTCGTTGTTTACTAGATCCGTGATTGAATACCGGCAAAGAACAGTCACTCCAGAATTACGTACCGGTGGCAGTCATCGGTATTGATGTAACCAGTATCGGGGTTTCTTTTTTGAAGATGGATCTCGATCGAAAATCGGCGTCCGGTGTACGATTCCGTTCCTCGTAGCAGGTCTTGGTTCACCGGAAGGTGTACGGGCTCAGGTGCTTTCGCTCCGCCAACTACGCGGTTTCACTTCCTGCAAGCAAACCCCCGGTTGTTGTCTCGTTGCGTACTTCGAAGCTCCCCTCCAGCCTTTCGAAATGGGAGTCTATCACAAGCATTCAAGCAAGTCAACACAATACCTCGCACGGTCTCCGCGCACGGTCCGGCACACGAGAATTTTCCATCTAAAGTTATATGTTGACAGATATTACACGGGGTGAAACAATAGGGACGACTCAAACGAGAGATGATATGCGTTGAAAAGCATGCGGGTAATCGCACCGGTTGATTCACAATGGGGGGTTGCCATGAAAAAGACGCTCTTCTTCACCGTTCTGTTCCTGGGGATGCTCACGCTTTTGATGCCCGGCGTCCACGCCCAGTACAACGTCCCGCACGGCACCTTCAGCTGCGGGGGCGGCATACAGAGCGGCAGCCATTTCATGTACGACACGGCCGGGCAGGGCCCGATCGGCGTTTCGAGCGGCGGTTCCTACATCGTCAAATCGGGCTTCTGGTACGTGGCCGAGCTCTCGTCCACGGTCGATGTGGCCATCACCACCTTCGAAGCCGAGTACTCCGACGACGCCGTCGTTCTTCGCTGGAATATCGCGGCAACCGAGCCGTTCGAGGGATTCAACGTGTACCGGGCGGAAGGCGATGGTGAGGATTTTCACCGGATCAATGAAGGGCTCCTCTCGCCCGAATCCATCGACAGCTATCGCGACGAGACCGCCATTCCGGGACGCTCGTACGGGTATCGCCTCGGCGCCGTGACCGCGGACGGGGAGATATTTTCGATCACCGTCTCCCTCTCCCTGCCGCCGAAGCCGTTGACCCTCTACCAGAACTTCCCCAACCCGTTCAATCCATCGACCAGCATCACATTCTTCCTGCCGGAACAGCAGCATGTGCGGCTCGTCGTGTACGACGTCGAGGGCAGGAAGATACGGACGCTGTGCGACGGCATGCGCGACGTGGGAAAGCATACGGTCCTGTGGAACGGGACCAACGCCGCCGGAAACACGGCCGGCTCGGGGGTCTACTACTACCGTCTCGAGGTCGGCAAGAAGCTCATGACCAAGAAGATGGTGATACTGCGGTAGAAACCGGAGTTCGTACAGGGATCGCAGTTGAAACTCCCGTACCGGGATTCGCATGAACTCCCGTGAGGAATGTCCGCTGTTATCTTTGATAGGCTCAATCTCATCGAAAAACCGGTCCATAACCATGCTCCGAATAGAGGAGGGGTGTCATGAAACGTATTGCACTTTTTTGGGCGCTCGCCGTCCTGCACATCGCTACGGCCGCGGTCGCCGATATTCCGCTGACGCTCGATTATCAGGGTGTGCTCACCGACGTGGGCGCCAGCGCGGTCCCCGACGGCGAATTCTCGATTATATTCAGGATCTACGACGTCGCCTCGGGCGGTTCGGCTCTCTGGGAGGAAACGCAATCCGTTTACGTCTACAAGGGAATATTCAACGTGATCCTCGGCTCCGTTGCGACGCTCGATCTCCCCTTCGACCGGCGGTACTACCTCGGCGTCTCGATCGAAGGGGAAGCGGAGCTGTCGCCTCGTATCGCGCTGGCGTCCGCTCCGTACAGCATCACGTCCCGCGGCGTCGAGGGCGCATCGAATACCTTCCCCTCCGACGGCGATGTCGGGATCGGCACCCTCACGCCGGACCAGAAACTCACGATCAACGGGGGCCTGCGGATCTCGAATACCGCGACCGCGTCGGGCGGTTCCATCCGGTTCACCGGTTCCGACTTCGAGGGGTACGACGGCGGTACGTGGAAATCGCTCACGTCGGCCGGGAGCGGCGGCCTGCCGTCGGGTGCGGCCGGGCAGACGCTCCGGCATGACGGGAACGACTGGATCGCGAATGACTTTCTTTACAACGACGGGCTTCACATCGCCATCGGTACGACGTCGCCGACGGAACTGGTGCACATACTGGGACCGGGCGACGAACGGCTGAAGCTCGAATCGACCGATCCCTCGGGATCCGCCGCGATACGGATAAAAACGAACGGCGGCACCTTCGATTACCTCAACCTCCAGAAGAGCGGCCCCGGCGCCGCCGGCACCCTCGCGGGCGTGCCGGTCGCCGGTCTCTCCCGCGTCTCGGCGGGAGCCGACGCGGGCGCCCTGATACTGCACGTGAGCAGCGATGATCCGATGCACTTCGCGACGCACAATACGGAATGGATGAGGATCGAGGGAAACGGCGATCTGTTCCAGTACGGTTCATTGCACCAGAAGCTCCTCCACTCACGAGGAACCACACCGTACGGAGCCGACATCCGCCTGTACGACAACAGCGAAAACGAGATCATGGAACTCATTACCGACCCGGACGGCTCCGGCGGACAGTTTATCGTCGCGCGCGACACCGGCGCCACGGGGTTCGCCGTCGACGGTAACTACACTGGGTCCAACGAGCCGATGGTCGCAATCTACGGTTCGGCGCGATCGGCGATATTCAACATGGACAACTCGGGGAGCAGCTCGGTCTCGCTTCCCGCCAGTGCGATATCGGACGTCGAGATGCTCGACGAACCGGGAGCGGCGAGCTACGCGCAGGGTGTCGCCGCCGTCGAAATCGGCACCTCCTACACGATCGCCGGCATGCGGAGCATCGTGACGCCGACCGCGGGATACGTCCTCGTCATGGCTAACTGCGGCGCTGAATTGCTGCACACGTCCGGAACCACGTCGAGAGTCGACTTCGGCGTCTCGGATCTACCCTCGGGGTTGCCGGACAACCAGGAGCTTTCGATACTGTTCGATGGCGTTCTCCCGACCGGTATACGGCACCTGCCCGCCGGGTGCCACGGGCTCTTCGAGGTGACATCAGCGGGAACGCATACGTTCTACCTCATCGGCATCAAGACGAGCGGCAGCTTTTATTTCTATGACATCCAGCTTACCCTCGTCTTTATCCCGACGGCGTACGGCGATATCAATCCGACCGTCGCGGGCGGCGGCGCACGGAGGACGGAGCGTGGTTCCGCCGCGCGGGGGACGGACCGCATTCTCGCCGCGCCGATGACCGTGAGCGACATACAGAGGGAGCGCGCCGATGCCGAGACCTTGAACGCGGCCCGCGTGGAGCGCGAGCTGGACGAGCTCCGTGCCGAGATCGCGAAACTCAAGCAGGCGCTCGGACCGGTCGGGGACAAATGACCGCCGCCGCGCCAAACGAGCAAAAATAGCTTTGACAAGTGTTTGCAGCTGATGGGACAATCGCCCCGAGCTCAAATCACAAACGAAATCCCACCATGCAATCGCAGGGATTCGCCTTCCTGCATCACGGGATAGAAGGAGGTTCGTTCATGATCCGTTTACTCGCGATTTCCGTACTGCTCACGGCGGCACTCGCCCCTGCGGCCAACGGAATCATCCCGCAGGCCCTGAACTACCAGGGTGTTTTGACCGGCGCCGGTGGAGCGGCGGTTCCGGACGGCACCCATTCACTGACTTTCCGGCTGTACGACGTGCCTTCGGGCGGCGCGCCGCTCTGGGAAGAGACGCAGGGTTCCGTCACGGTCACCAAGGGCATCTTCAACGTGGCCCTCGGCTCGGTAACGTCACTGGATCTGCCGTTCGACGAGCAGTACTTTCTCGGCATCGCGGTCGAGGGAGAGGCGGAGCTCACCCCGCGGCTCTACCTTGACGCCGCGGCCTACAGTCTCGCCTCGCGAAGCGTCTACGGCGCATCGAATATCATTCCCGCCGACGGCGACGTCGGCATCGGCGTGACGGATCCCGCGGAGAAGCTCGAAGTGGCCGGAGGAATTCTGATCGGTGCGACGTCCGGGACGAACGCCGGTACGATCCGGTTCAGCGCGGGGGACTTCGAGGGATACGACGGCGGTACGTGGAAGTCGTTCACCGCCACCGGCGGCAGCAGCCTGCCCACGGGCGGTTTGGGCCAGACGCTGCGTCACAACGGCATCGACTGGATCGCGACGAGCAACCTTTACAACAGCGGATCGGCGATCGGCCTGGGCACGACGACTCCCGGGCGTGACATTCACATCTATCGCGACGCCAACTCGACAGCCGGCATCACGATCGAGAATCCGAACGCGGGATTGAACGCCAGCGAGCGGATCAGCTTTATCGGATCGAGCGGCGATATCGCCGGACTGGCCGTCTTCGGACCCGGTCATTCCGCCTACGCCAACCACATGCGTCTCTTCAACAACCGCGGCGGTGGTCTTCTCTCGCTGTCGGCAGGCGGCGGCGGCGTGACGATCCTCGATAACGGCAACGTCGGCGTCGACGTCTCGAATCCCAATGCCACACTGCACGTCAAGGGGGGAAACTGGGATCTCGACGGGACGAACGGCGATCTCAAGATCGGAGACGACGCCTACCGTCTCAAGATCGGCGTCGCCACGGACGGCGCCGACGCCGGTATCGCGGGTATCCGTATGCAGGGAGGGGTCGAAAGACTCATACTCGGCGCCGGATCGTCCGAGGTGCTGTCGGTGCTCTCGACCGGCGACGTCTTTATCGGTTCCGACACGCAGGACGGCGAGTTGAACATGTACATGAACGGTTCCGCTTTTCCATTCATGCAGCTGACCAGCTCGGCATACGGCGGCGAGCTCGCGGTGTACGAGGAGAATGGTACCGCCTGCGCCGCGCTGGAGCCCGACTACAACGGAACGGGTGCATACTTCTACCTGCGGCGGAGCGGGGCCATCACGGGATTCCGCGTCGACGGCAACGCCAACGGGACGGGGAACCCGGAGGTTTCGATAATCGGCTCAAGTTGCAGCGCCTCGTTCGACATGTCGCAGATGGGCAATCCTTCGGTACAGCTGCCGGCCAACGCCGTCGCGGCCGCCGAGATCGACGACGAGCCGGGTGTCGCCAGCCTGACCTATTCGGGAGTCTCGATCCAATTGACGGGGGGAACCGATGTCCTGATGTCGAGAAGCATAACGGCGCCCGCCGCCGGGTACGTCCTCGTCATCGGTACGCTCTGCGGCTGGACCTCGCACTCAACCGGATTGCAGAGCTACGCGCAGTTCGGTGTCTCGGACAACGCGAGCGTGTTTCCGGACAATCAGAATGTCATTCTCTCGATACCGTCCGGCGCCAACTCGGGTATCTATTACTTCCCCGTGACGGTGCATGGGCTCTTCCCGGTCAGCGCGGGAAGCAATTCATTCTACATACTCGGCTATGAGGGAAACGGCGATATGCGCGCGGTGGAGATGCAGCTCACGCTCCTCTACATCCCGACGGCCTATGGCACCGTATCTCCCACCCTCGCCGGCGGTCGGCCCGCGGAGGCTGAGGACGATGCAACGGGATCACCGCTTACAGCCGCCGGTATAGCGGCGGAACGCGCCGAGTCGGAGGCGTTCGATACGGCGCGCATCGAGCGCGAGCTCGCCGAGATGCGCGCGCGTCTCGAGGCCCTCGAGCGGGCGGGGCAGGAAAACGAGTAGACGCACCGGCGGGAAACGGTTCTATTGCATTGCTGAATTTCCGGAGAGGAGTAAGTCCGGTGGTCAGCGGTGGAGC
>DATKWS010000113.1:0-93163 GCA_035529435.1 Patescibacteria group bacterium | reverse complement strand
GCGAAATGCGCAATGCCCGTCCCGCCGCTGATGCCGCTCACGAATTCTACGGCGGCTA
The DNA here is from genome assembly GCA_035529435.1 of Patescibacteria group bacterium. GTDB lineage: Bacteria > Krumholzibacteriota > Krumholzibacteriia > Krumholzibacteriales > Krumholzibacteriaceae > DATKWS01. Next base: position 93,105 of record DATKWS010000113.1, on the reverse strand, counting down.
TGATGATCACGAGGGTGCGGGCCTTCATTGGAAAGATTCCCCAAACATATATCTCGTTATACGGAAAAAGCACCGCGTATGCGAGCAGGATGCCGTAGCCGGCCCCCGACGCGCCGATCACCGCCGTATTGTAGGCGAAGATGAAACTGAAGACGGCGCCGCCGAGACCGCATACGAAGTAGAATTTCAGAAAGCGGCTGCTTCCCCAGAGTCTCTCGAGGGGCGCACCGAACATCCAGATGATGAACATGTTGATGGCCAGGTGGAAGATGCCGCCGTGGAGAAACATGTAGGTTACGAGCTGCCAGATGTACCCCCGCGAGACCACGAGTTTCGGATAGAGGGCGAAGTAGTAATCGAAGGGGGTGCGCAGGAGTATCAACTGAAGAATGAACACGGCGACATTGGCGATGATGAGCTTCTTGATAACACCGCCCTGGAAGAAGCTCCCTGCGGGATTCGAGGAATATCTGTGATAATACGGCATGATATATCCATTCCTTGGTACGGAAAATTTCTATCATAATAACGAATTTACCGATCAGAGGCAACCAAAGATCGCTCATGCCGACCTCCGGCCTATCCTCGCATTTTCACGGCCCGTTCGGTGTCCGCATGGCGATGCGCCGGAAGGGGCGGGCCGCGAGGGCGGGCGGTCCCGTTCTCGGATGCCCATTCCCGGCGGGGGCGAATTGCCGCTCGACCCGAGGTGGCCGGCGTGCTAGTATCGCGCCCGGGTGATGGAGGCTGTACGAGTACTCTACACGGCGCCGGGCGGCGCCGTATCACCGAAACGATCACGACGGAGGAGCTGTCGAATGAAAAGGTCGATACCGGCGCTGTGCGCCGTGCTGTTCGCACTGGCGATCGTTTCGCACCGGCCCTGCAGCGGCGGTGCCGCGGCATGCGCCGCAGAGTGGGGGGGATCACACGTGGATGCCGTATTCTTCAATGGAACGATATATACCCTGGCAGAGGCGACGCCCGTGGCCGAGGCGATGGCCGTCGGCGGCGGCAGGATCGCGGGTGTCGGAAGCACCGAGGATATGCGCGCCCTTGCGGGCGCGGAGACGGCGCTGTACGACCTCCAGGGTACAACCGTCCTGCCCGGATTCGTCGACGCGCATGCTCATTTCTATGGCTACGCCAAGAACCTTTCCCGGATCGACCTGGTGGGAACGGATTCGCCCGAAGCGGTCATGGCCATGGTTGCGGCCCGCCTGGAAGACGTACCGGCGGGGCACTGGATCGTGGGACGGGGATGGGATCAGAACGACTGGCCCGAACCGGTCTATCCCGACCGGCACGCGCTCGATGCCGTCGCACCGCACCATCCCGTCTACCTGATCAGGGTCTGCGGGCATGCCGCCGTCGCGAATACCGAGGCGCTTCGCATCGCCCGTATAACGCGGGAGACTCCCGATCCCCCCGGCGGTAGAATACCGCGTGACGCCGGGGGGGAACCGACCGGCCTCTTGATCGACGAGGCCATGGCGTTCGTATCGGACGCCGTACCCACGCTCACCCGGGAGGAGAAGAAACGGTTGATCGCGCTGGCCGCGCGTGAGTGCCTCGCCGCCGGGCTCGTCGGCATTCACGAGATGGGAGTGAGAGCCGAGACGATTTCCCTGTACAGGGAGCTGCTGGCAGAAGACGCATTGCCCCTGCGTCTCGTGATCTATTACCAGTACGACGCTCCCGATCTCGACAGCCTCGTTGCGGCCGGCCCGCTTGTAGGGTACGCCGGCGACCATCTCTCCATCGTCGGCGTGAAGTTCTATACGGACGGCTCACTCGGCGCCCGGAGCGCGGCCCTCCTCGAGGACTACAGTGACGATGCCGGAAACAGCGGTATCCTGGCGATCGCGCCGGATGAGCTCTACCGGCGGGCTGCCGTATGCCACCGGGGCGGATTCCAGCTGGCCATCCATGCGATCGGCGACCGCGGCAACAGGATCGCGCTGGATGTCTGCGAGAAGGTGCTGAAAGCCTTCCCGTCGCCCGACATGCGGCATCGTATCGAGCATGCGCAGATCGTTTCACCGGGCGATATACCGCGGTTCTCCGCGCTCGGTGTCATCCCCTCGATGCAGTTCACCCACTGCACCTCGGATATGGGCTGGGCCGGGGAGCGCCTCGGCCCTGATCGCATCGCCGGGGCCTACGCGTGGCGCACATTGATCGCATCGGGATGCAGGATACCGGGTGGATCGGATTTTCCCGTCGAATCGATCGACCCGCTGCTCGGCATCTACGCGGCCGTGACGCGCCAGGATCTCGACGGAAATCCGGGCGGAGGCTGGATACCGTCCGAGCGCCTGACGATCGATGAGGCGGTCAGGGCATTTACGATCGATGCCGCCTATGCCGCGCACGAGGAGGAGCGCCGGGGCTCGCTTGTCCCCGGCAAGCTGGCCGATTTCGTCGTGCTCTCCCGGGATATCATGACCATCCCGCACCGCGATATCCCGCACATCGAGGTGCTGGCGACGGTGGTCGGCGGGAACATGGTGTACCGTGCGGAGGGTTTCACGCTTTCGCAATAAACGGCCGCACGGGATGATGCGGAGGTGTATTCGATCACGCGGGGAGCTGGGCCCGAAGTTCATTCATCCAGTGTTTCCCGTATCAGGGAGAGGGGAAGGCCGGCATGGCGGCGCATAAGTTCCCGGAGGCGGCGCCGCGGCGGGTCGTTCCCCCGGGACAGGGTACCCTGCTTGAGCATATCCTCGGTGATAAGCAGTGCGATGCCGCGGTACGCGATCGACGGGGAGACGGATGCGAGGATGTATTCGGCCCGCGCTTCATCAACCGTGAGACCAGGGACGGTTTGCGCGAGGTAATCGATCGCCGATGAGGATGTGAATGTTCCTGAGTGCAGGCGCAGGACAACCTGCGTTCGTGCGATCGCCAGAATGTCTTCCTCGATGAGCCGGAGCTCCAGCTCCGAGCGGTGCATGCGGAACCCATCGATCAGGTCTTCGAGGATCATATGATTCCAGCCGTTGCGGTAGGTTTCGCTGGAAAGGATCGTTCTGACCGTGTCCGCGGCGATGCAGGGGAGGCGCTCGCCCGTGCGAACCGGGTAGAGAACCCTGAGAAGGGCATAGGTGTAATCATCGATGTCCATCGCCCCGTTCGATGGACGGTGAACGATGTACTCCCGGCAGGGCTGCCCGGCGAAAGGGGACGGGGGGATCGCCGATACGAGCACCGTCCGCGGGATCGGGGGGGTGAGGTATGGATTCGTGGGGAGACAGGAGCGCCGGATTCCGCCCGCATCGCGTACCACGAGGGGGGGTGCGGCGGGTCGTTCACCGAATCCGCCCATGCCGGCCGCCGCATGCTCGAGCGCCTCGATATGGCGCAGAAGGGTGGGTGCAGCGGTTCCTCTCGAGTTCGGTCCCTGTGCACCGAACGGCCGTTCCCCCTGATACCAGCCGAGCAGCACGCTGTCGAGTCCCGACTGCTGCGGTTCGATGGGAGATGGCGACAGTTGGATGGCCTCGATCCGCCTCCGCGCCGACGAGGCACGTTGCCTGAGCCGCTCGATGAGCTGGGAGCCTTCACGCTCAATCCAACTCGCATCGATCGTGAGGCACTCGTCGTACAGGAATATCCGCGAGAGGTTCTCCGAGCCGATCAGGATGCTCCCGTGCGCTCGCCCGGAGAGATCATCGTCGAGGAACCGTGAGAATCCGTCGAGGGAACGGCGCGCCGGCTCGAGGGCGGCGATGCTCCCGCCGTACCGGCCGGTGAGCAGTGTTTCCAGCTCGCCGATGGCGGCTCGCAGGCCGGCGATCCGCTTCTGTGCGAGTGTGAGGTTCGGCTCGGCCGGGTTTTCGAGAAACCGCTCCGCGTTCGAGAGGAGCAGCGGGATCCTGGCGATGCGGGTTTCGTATGATTCCCGCTCACCCGCGTACGGCGGCTGCTCCCGTGAAGGTATACCGAACAGCGCTTCCTCCACGATCCAGCAATAGAGGAGGGGATTCCGCCGGTGGGGGGCGAGGTCCTCGAAGGTGAAACGTTCACCCTCCAACCAGAGGATGATGAATGTCAGATTTGCGACGGCCGCCTCATCGAGGTGCGCCGGTTTGATGCGGGATGCGGCGTCGAGCAGCTGTTCGATCTCCCCGTTCGCGTCCTCGATCTCATCGGGAGAGAAGGTGAAGAGGACGGAGTCCGCACCGTACAGTTCGAGCTGCGAGCTTCTGAGCGGATGCAGGCGGGTGTAGAGGCGGGTCGCATCGGAAACGATCGCCCGGTAGTTCCGCCTGCTCGACGATACCGGTTTGTCGGCGCGGCGGCCGCATGCGCCGATCATGCAGATGATCGCCGCTCCCGCGATGATGATGCTCTTACGGTGGATCATGCAGCCCGTTTCCCGTCAGTGTCTCCGTGCGGATTGAAATTCCGGTTCCTTCTCCGGCCCGCCGGAATCATACTTGTACGGGAATGTCATTTTCAATTAGAATTCTCCCCGGTGCACGTGCGGCCCAGTAAAAATTGGAGCGGGAGAATATGAGACGGTCGATCATAAGTTACCGGTTCGCCGTGACGGTGATAGCGATCCTGTTCGGCACCAGCGCATTCGGATGGATACTGACCGAGCTTGTTCCACCCGATGTGCCGTACCAGCGTGAGATCTACCGGGCGCGGTGGGGCGACACCTGGTTGTGGCTCGTCGAGCGCCTGGGCCTTCACGACCCGTTCCATACCTTCTGGTACCGGGCGGTACTCGCGCTGTTCTTCATCGTTCTCGTTGCATGTCTCGTGTCGAGGTGGCGGAGTATCGTGCTCCGTACGTTCCGGAGCGAACCTCCGGACGAAGCCCGGGAGCTCTCGAAACGCGATCACCGGCTGCACCTCTCGTGGCGAGAGCTCAAGTGGAAGAGCCGGGACCGCAGAGATGTCCTCGATGAACTGGAGTACCGGTATGGTCCGGAGAAACGGCTTGCGCCCGGGCGCATGGATGTCGTGTTCGGCGTTATCTCGTCATTTCTTCGCGGCAGGGGATTTCGCGTCTCGAAGACAAAAGAAGGGGGAGTGATTCGTTTCGTCGCGGTGGCCGGGCGATGGCGTTATTTCGGGAATTTTCTGTTTCATCTCGGTATACTCGTCATCACCGTCGGCGGGATGGTCGGTAGCTTCTGGGGCGAGACGGAGATCCTCTACGGAACCGACGGTGATATCCTTCCCCTCGGGGGGACCCCGTACGCGATCCTCGTCGATGGATTCGATGTCATCATGACCGATCAGATGGCGGTCAAGGAGTATATTTCGAACGTTTCGATCATCGACACGGTGGGAAACAGGCTCGTTACCACGACCATCGAGGTGAACAAGCCACTCCGCTTCGATCGGTACGATATCCTGCAGAGCTCCTACTACGTCGACGAGGAGGCGTTCAGGTGGGCGCGCGTCAGGTACTCCTCCGGGGGGAATCCCGTGGGAACCGTCGTGCGGCTCGAGCCTGACGAAGCGTTTTCGCTCGAGGGATTTCCCCTCGTGATCAGGGCGAAGCGGTTTCTGCCGGATTTCAAGATCGGACCCAATGGTCCGTACTCGGAGACGCCGAACATGCACAATCCGGCGATCGAGGTGGAACTGGAGGGTGAGGGGGGAGCGCAGGAGGGATGGCTGTTTCTCTATTACCCGCGGTTCAATTCGCGGTTCGATCTTCCCGTGCAGTTGAGCCTGGTGGACGTGGCGCCGGTGTACTTCACGGGGCTTCAGATCAGTACGAATCCGGGGAGCATGGTGCTCCTCGCCGGCATTGCGGCGGCGACGATCGGGCTCGCCCTGCTGTACATTTTCAATTACCGGTGCCTCAAGGGGGTCATGGACGCCGAGGGCCTCATCCTCGCCGGCACCGGCTACCGGTGGAAGGTGAGTTTCCGGGAGGAATTCGAGAAGGTATCCGCCGGGCTCGTCGATGCCTTGTCGGATCTGGGGGGCGGTGACGCATGAGAGTGTGGAACGGGCGCACTCGTATCATTCCGTCCGGCGCCGCGCACACATATCGGGTGATTGCCGAAGGAGCATCTCATGGTGAATACCGCTGACATCGATCTGTTCTGGTGGAGCTTCTGGCTGTATCTCGCCTCGTTCATTCTCTTCACGCTGTTCGCTTCACTGGGAAAGCGGCGCATCGGCGTCGTTGCGGTCGTTTCCTTCGCAATCGCACTCGTGCTTCACACTGCGGGCATCGCGGCGCGGTGGATCATCAGCACACACCCGCCGTTCTCGACGATGTACGAGTACGCCCTGACGATGTCCTGGGTGATCGGCGTCGCATTCATCGTGATCCTCGCGCGCTTCCGACGGATGGTGCTCGGCGTGGTGATTTCACCGGTCCTGATCGTCGTCCTCGTCATGGCGTCGCTGCTGCCGAAAGAGATCGCGAAGCAGCTCATGCCCGCGCTCCAGAGCTACTGGTTCTATATCCATGTGACGCTCGCGGCGGTGGCGGAGGGTGCCTTTCTCGTGGCGGCCGGCGGGGGGATCCTCTACCTCATGCGGGGTGGGCGCAGGGGGGAGGACGACCTCGTGCCGCCGCGCGATTTCATCGAGGAGATCATCTCCCGGTCGATTCGGATCGGATATCCCCTCTTCACGATCGGAGCCCTCTTCGCGGGGGCCATATGGGCCCAGCGGGCGTGGGGATCGTTCTGGAGCTGGGACCCGAAGGAGACCGGCTCGCTCGTCGTGTGGCTGTTCTACACCCTCCTGCTCCACCAGGATATCCGGGGGAAATGGCGGGGAGGCGCACTCGCCGTCCTCTCGATCATCGGATTCGCGCTGATCGTGATATCGTTTCTCGGGAATCTCTTCTTCGGTGGTTTCCACGCCTATATCTGACCGCCGGCGATCGTGGTTCGTCTCTCCCGCCGCAGCGACGGGAACCGGGCCGGCGATTCGGGGAGGCTACCGCACGAGGAGCACCTTCCGGTTCGCCCGCTGCTTTCCCGCATGCGCTCGAACGAAGTAGACTCCGGGCGAGAGGCGTCTTCCCCGCTCATCGGTTCCATCCCAGAGAAAGGGGTGGTTTCCATCCGCCAACCTGTCCTCGGCAAGTACTCTCACACACCTTCCCGTCACGTCGAATATCCTGATGCTCGTCTCGAGCGTGCCGGGCAGCGACAGGTCGATACGTGTGGTGTTCGAGAAGGGATTCGGCGTCGCTCCCAGCGTGAGCGGGTAGCCGGGTGTTTCCGGCGGCTCATCACTGTCGATGTCCCCCACGCCGTTTTGCGGATGGATGAAGTGGCGGTAGTAGATCTCCATGTTGCCGTCGCGCTGGTCGACCCACGCGAGGTGCAGGTTCCTGTCCGGCTCGGCGATCAGGCAGCAGATGCTCGCCATTGAGTTGTCCGCCGTGATGCGGCTCTCGCCTCCCCACGCGTTCCCCTCCATCGTACGGAAATAGATTCCGGGATTCGACAGGGAGGGATAGGTGACCCAGTAGGCCAGGTACAGCTCGTCTCCGACCGAAGCGATGCTCGGGTGATAGTGGGTGTAGTCGCTGGATGTAAGGGGTATCTCCGTTCCCCACCCCTCGCCGGTGCGCTTGCAGTAGTAGATCTGTTCGTACTGCTCCCGCTTGTCGATCCAGACGACATGCACGTGACCGCTGTCATCAACCGTGATATTGGGACGCATGGCATCCGCTGCGGGGCCCGAGACGCACTCCTCGGGATTCCAACCGGATGTCCTGCTCCGGTAGTAGATTTTTCCCTCCGTGTTTCCGGGGGGATCCTCGCGGGTATCCCACCATGCGACGTGCAGTGAGCAGTCCGGACCGAGGGCTATCGAGGCGACCGTCCTGTCGCCGCTCGGCATGCTGGTGAGTTGCTCGGCTCCCGACCAGTCTATGAAGTCGAACATCCGGTAGATGATCTCGTTGTGTCCGTCCACGATCTCGTTGTAGACGAGGTGGATGTAGAGTCCCTCCGCGACGATAGAGGGGGCGAACGAATCGCCGTCCGTTTCGGAAACCCGCCGGTCGGTTCTCCACGAACCGGTCCAGATCTTGTGGTAAATCTCCTTGTTGCCGTCCTTGCTGTCGTTCCAGACGAGATGCACACGTCCCGCCGCATCAACAGCGAGCGTGGGCCGGGCCGAACGCTCCTTGCTCCATGTGAGGCGTTCGGGTTCCGACCAGACGTAGTCCGATTGCACCATGTGATATATCTCGCGGTTCCGGTCGCGTTCGTCGGACCAGACGACATGCACCCGCTGCATGTTATCGACGGCGATATACTTCGCGTTGTTCGGCGGTCCGTACGAGATGGCATCATCGTAGGTGAGCCGCTGCTCCTCCTGCCACCCGCTCTGGAGGAAGGCCTGCGCATCCGGGACCACGGCGAGCAGGAGCGCGAGCGCGACAAGGCGCAACGGCCGCCCTCCGGGACTGCGCCGTGTGCGGTGACGGCCCGGCCTTCGACGGGAATGCATGTCCGGTGCACTATGCGTATTCATATTCTCTGTAGTATCGTAACTATCTAAAAAAATTATAGATTAAAAAAAAGCCGGGCGCAAACGCAATCTCGCTCATTGACACGGCATTCGGTAGGGCGTACACCGTATTGACGGCGGCACCATGCGTGACATCACCGGGTACGCTCCCGTATTCCGCAGTGAATGATGAACTTGCATTTTCACAACCGGAACGGACGTGGTACGGTGTACCGAAATGGTGCGGGATGCCGGGATCACCCCTGCAGGGAGGCGGCGCTCGGTCTGCGGCACATCCACGTATTGCCATAACTTGTTATTTCAACTTTACATATTGGCATGCTGCATGCTCGAAGAAGGGAGGATTACTGTATACCCGGCAGCCATGTGGGAGGAATCGATGAAACACTGGCGCGAGATCGCCCCCTGCATTTTTATTATTGCTTTAATTTCAATGAGTTGTAGTGAGAAGGGTGGAGAGGACGGCAATGCGCCCGGGACCGTTCGGGCCGGCGGGGAGCAGGCCGAAACCGCCCGGAGCGGATCTTCCGTCGTGCCCGTTCGCGGCGGGAGGCTCGTCATCGGCATGCAGCAGGAGCCGGAGGTGCTGAACGAGGCGCTCAACACGATGGTGTCGGTTGTCTACGTGTGCAACCTGGTTTTCAGCACGTTCGTCAAGCACGACGATTCCCTGGAGCTCGTGCCGGACCTGATCACCGAGATTCCGACCGTCGTGAACGGCGGCATATCACCGGACTACCTGAGCTACACGTATCACCTGCGGGGAGACGCGCGATGGCACGATGGAACGCCGGTCACATCACGCGATGTCGAGTTCACGTACCGGCTGATGATGCATCCCGATATAAATGTCGAGACGCGGCAGGGGTGGGATGTGATCACGGACGTCGAAACGCCCGACGACCACACAGTCGTCTTTCACCTGCGCGAGGTGTATGCGAATTTCGTCGGCGATTGTTTCTACGACGAGTCCGTTCTGCCACGTCACCTCCTCGAGGGAACGCTGGGGCCCGATTTTCAGGGGGAGGATTTTCACCGCCACCCGGTCGGATCGGGTCCGTTCGTATTTCACGAATGGGAACCGGGATCTCACATCACGGTGCGGGCCAATCGGGACTACTACGGGGACGGCCCGTATCTCGACGAGATCGTGATCCGGTTCATACCCGACGGGAACGCCCTGCTCCTCGAGCTCGAGACCGGCGGCGTGATGGGGATAGACAATGCGCCGAACGCACTGGCGGATGTGGCCGGCACGGTGGCGCTTCTCACGGTCTATCGCAACCCGGCGATGTTCAACGAGCACCTCGATCTCAACTGCCGGCACCCGATTCTCGGGGACGCACGCGTCCGCAGGGCGGTCGCCCTGGCGACCGATCGGGGGGAGCTCTCCGAGAAGATCTACGACGGGATCTGGATTCCCGCGTACGGGGACGATCATCCGAGCTCGCCCTACTATTCGGACACGCCGCGCGAGATGAACTCGTACGATCCCGAAAAAGCGGCGCGCCTTCTCCGGTCGGCAGGCTGGATGGATCGCGACGGCGACGGTATTCGCGAGAAGGAAGGAAAACCGCTGCGTCTCGCGATCTCGACCGTCACGGGGATGTTGAACCGGGAGCGGACCGAAATGGTGCTTCGGGATCAGTACCGGCGCGTCGGGATCGATCTGGAGGTGCGCAACCATCATCCCTCGGTCCTCTTCGGCAGTTACGACGAGGGGGGCATTCTGAAAAGGGGCGAGTTCGACATCGCGCTGTACGCGATTCTCACGCCCCCCGATCCTTCTACCAAGGAGGGAAGCTACTCGGCGCGGTTCTTACCGCCGGTGGGGCAGAACTACTCCCGTATCGATCACGAACGCTTGACCGGCCTGCTGGCGCGGGGGAGCGCGACGGTCGTATTCGAGGACAGGAAGCGAATCTACGATGAGATTGCCGTGATACTGGCGGAGGAAGCGCCGATCGTTCCCCTCCTGTGGGTGACGCAGCTCGATGTGATGCCGGAGCGCCTCCATAATTACCGGCCGAATCCGACCCAGTCGGGCGATACGTGGAATGCGGCCGAATGGTGGCTCGATCGATGAGCCCGGGCGGGGAGCGCATCGATGTACGGGCTGAATCGGAGCTGATGACGGTGAAACGAAATCTCAAATGGATAGCGCCGGTACTGATCGTTCTCGCCGCGATTGTGCTGTTCCGGTACCTTGGACGGGGAGTGGACGGGGGTGGACCGGTGCTGATCTGCTGCGGCGGCGCCCGTGAGGTAGGCGGGTCGTGTCACCTCGTCGAGACGGGGGATGTGCGTTTCATCGTCGACTGCGGCGATCGCGGGGGGGCGGGCACCGGCGTGCTTCCCCCCTCGCCAGAGACGCTGTCGTTCGTTCTCCTCACGCACGCCCATAGCGATCACTGCGGGTTCCTGCCCGAGTTGTACGGGAGTGGATTCGAGGGCCCGGTTTACTGCACCGGACCGACGGCGGAACTGGCGCCGGTCATGCTGAAGATGAAGCGGAGCACGGCGTGGCGCGGGGATTCTCATGGCGATTATGATGGAGCACTCGGCGGCATCACACCCGTTTCCTTCGATTCGGTGGTCGTCGATGCAGGGATCTCGTTCCGGTTCAAGAGGGCGGGACATCTGCTCGGCGCCGCGAGCATCGAGGTCTGGGTACCCTCGGGGCAACGAACGGTGAAGATCGTTTTCTCCGGCGATCTCGGCTCGTCCAACCTGGTACTCGTGCCGCCCCCCGCTTGTATCGGTAATGCGGAGTACGTGGTGATGGAATCGACGTACGGCGGTACGGTGCGGGACGGCGGGACAGACGAAGCCGCCGGCCGCCGCCGTGAATTCGCCGCTGACGTGGGAGAGGCGCTCGGGGCGGGCGGTGACGTCCTGGTTCCCGCATTCGCGCTCGGGCGCACGCAGGAGATCCTCGCCGTCATCAACCGGTTTGTCGGTGAAGGGCTTATTCCGTCCGGTACCGAGGTATATGTCGACAGCCCGACGGCCAAGGAGATCACGGCGATCTACCGGCTCATGCGCGGGGAGCTTTCCGCCTGGGCGCGGGAGTTCTATGGAGAGAGGATCCTTCGCTTTCCCGGCCTTCGCGAGGTTTCGAGCCGCACGTCGATGAAGGTCCACGCGCGAAGGCACCCTGCCTCGATATTCGTGTCGACGAGCGGGGATCTCGGTTACGCCAGCTCCCCCCGTCATCTGATGAAAATGTTCGGCGATCCACGAAACCTCCTCTGTATCGTTGGATGGCAGGCGCCCGGCTCCACGGGACGGCGTCTCGCCGAGGGTCTGAATCCGGTCCCCGTCCGGTACCGGGAGAGCGGAGAGTTGCGGTACGATTGGATCGCCCCGCTCCTTGCCGTCAAGCGGTACGGATGTTTCTCGGGACACGCGGACCAGGATGGGCTCCTCGCATGGCTGCGCTGCATGCAGGGAGTGAAACGGGTCTATCTCGTACACGGCGAGCCCGATCAGATGGAAGCCCTCGCCGTGCGTATCACGGAGGAGTCAGGCATCGATGTCGTGATCCCGCGGGCGGGCGAGCGGTACACGCTCGATGCGGCTCGCGCACCGGCGCCGTGCGGGGGGGTGGTCGACGGGCCATGATCCATTACCTTGTAAAAAGGGTGATGCGCGTCGTTCCGCTCGTGATACTGATCTCGATCGTGACGTTCGTGCTGCTGCAGCGCGCACCGGGCGGCCCGGTCGGCCTGCTGTCGGGCAATCCGAAGGTGACCGGGGCGGACCTCGAGCGCATACGGGAGAACTTCGGCCTCGACAGGCCCCTCGCCGTGCAGTATTTCTACTGGTTTGGCCGGGTATTTCTTCATTTCGATTTCGGAAAGAGTTACGTGACGGGGCAACCCGTCTCGCGCATGATTCTCGAGCGCGTACCGGCGACGCTCGAGCTCATGGGATCGGCGTTTCTGCTCGCCCTCGCCGCGGCGCTCGTCATGGGAGTCGGTGCGGCCCTCAGGCGGGATCGGTTTCTCGATCACTGCTTCTCCCTCGTCACGACGGCGGGCATGTCGGTGCCCGTTTTCTGGCTCGGACTCATGGCGATCGTCGTGTTCTCGCTGAAGCTCCGGCTCCTCCCGGCGGGCGGGCAAGGGACGATCGGGGACGCGGGTTCGATCGCCGATCACCTGAAACACCTCATCCTCCCGGCCACGGTGCTGGCGTTCGCCTACCTCGCCTCGTGGAGCCGTTATCTCAGGGCGGGGCTCGTCGAGACGATCGCGTGCGACTTCGTCAGGACGGCGCGGGCCAAGGGGCTCAGCGAGCGGATCATCGTCTTCAAGCATGTGCTTCGGAACGCGATTCTGCCGTTCATCACGGTGGTCGTGATGCAGATCCCGTCCCTGTTCACCGGCGCGGTGATCACCGAGACGGTTTTCTCATGGCCGGGCATGGGGCGCCTGTTTTACGACGGACTGCAGCGCCAGGACTACACCCGGGTGCTGGGCATCGTCGTCGTTTCCTCGTTCCTCATCATACTGTTCAATCTCGCGGGGGATCTGCTCTGCATGACGGTCGATCCCCGGATCGTTCCGGTGCGTGCCGGCGGCGCCGAAGCGCACGGTCCGGCGCCCGAGGGCGCGGCGGAATGAAAGGATGAAATCGATGTCGCAAGAGCTGGCACGGATCGGGACTGCGTGGGGAGGCGGTACGCCCGCGGCCCGTCCCATGCCCCGGTTTGCGGCGCGCTTCTTCTCGTACCGCCCGGCTTTTCTCGCCACGGTGCTCCTCTGCCTCATCTTCGCCGCCTCGGTGCTCGCGCCGCTCGTGGTTCCGTACGAACGGGATGCGATAGATCTCGACTCCTTGCTCGAGGGGCCGTCGTTTTCCCACGCATTCGGAACCGACGAGCTGGGGAGGGATGTCCTGGCACGTCTCGTCCATGGCGGCCGATTCACCCTCATCGTCGCATCCGCCTCGGTTCTCATCGCGATGCTCCTGGGGATCCTCACCGGTGCGCTCGCGGGCTACTGCGGCGGCGCCGTCGATCTACTCGTCTCCGCGGTGGTCGATCTGTTCCTGTCGGTACCGGTTTTCCTCGTCATCCTGATCGCCGCCTCACTCGGCGGCGGCCGTCTCTGGTTGATCCCGCTCGTGATCGGCGGCACATCATGGATGGAGATGGCCCGTGTCGTTCGTGCATCGTTTCTCTCGCTGCGCGGGGAAGGATTTGTCGAGGCGGCACGGTCGCTCGGTGTCGGGAACGTGTCGATCGTCTTCAGGCATATTCTGCCGCTGGCTATCCCACCCGTCGTGATAGCCGCAACGGTGGGTTTCGCACAGGCGATGCTGATCGAGAGCGCCCTCAGCTTTCTCGGCTTCGGCGTACAGCCTCCCATACCGACCTGGGGCAACATGCTGTACAACGCGCAGCTCCTGATCCGCCGGGCGCCCGTGGCCGCCTTCGCGCCGGGCCTGGCGATCTTCGTGACCTCTCTCTGTTTCAACGTCGTCGGTCACGGTCTCAGGCGGGCACTTGCGCGTGAACCGATTTCTTCGTAATATATACATTCCCCTGGAGAGGCCGCGGGGGGGCGCATCGTGTATTTCCTTTACCGGTTCCACGGGAGCGGTATGGAGAGACAGGGAGACCGTATACGGGCAATCGGACTCGTCTCGGGCGGACTCGACAGCCTGCTCGCCGTCAGTCTCCTCAAGGGCCGGGGTTTAGAACTCCTGGGTCTCCACTTCTACAACGGATTCTCGCCGGGATCGCTGAAACGGGTGATCCGCGACGAGGGAACGCAGGAGGATTTTCTCGGGGCCCAAGCGCGGAAACTGTCCGTCCTGCTCGGCATCACGGTCGAGGTGATCGATGTCTCCGGTGAATTTCTCGATCTGATCGTCTCCCCCCGCCACGGGTACGGGGCGAATGTGAATCCCTGCATCGACTGCCGGATCTTCATGCTACAGCGGGCGCGGGAGCGCATGGAGCGGGAGGGGGCGCATTTCATCTTTACCGGAGAGGTGCTCGGCCAGCGGCCGATGTCCCAGCATCGCCGGGCAATGGATCTGGTCGCCCGGCGGAGCGGCCTCGAGGGGTGCCTGCTCCGCCCCCTCTCGGCGAAGCTCCTGCCGCCGACCGTTCCCGAGGAGAAGGGATGGATCGAGAGGGACTCGCTTCTCGACATACAGGGGAGATCGCGCAAGCGGCAGATGGCACTCGCCCTCGAGTTCGGTCTCCGGGAGTACGAGCAGCCGGCGGGCGGGTGTACGCTGACGGATGAAAACTACGCGCGGAGGTTCAAGGATCTGATGCGATACCGGGAACGCCCCGCGATTCACCGGGAGGATGCGGTGCTCCTCGCGGCGGGGCGTCACTTCAGGCTGTCCGGCCGGCTCAAGATCATCGTCGGACGGGATGAAACGGAGAACCGGTTCCTGGAACGGAACGGGGTGGGGGCTTGGCTGTTGACGGCAATGGACCATCCGGGGCCGTCCGTCCTCGTGCAGGGCGAACCGGACGGGGAGGAACTGCGCCGGACGGCGGAGATCACGGCGCGATACAGCGATGCGAAGCATCTCCCCACGGTGCGGGTCGCTGCGAGGCGGGGAGACGAGAACCGGATCCTCGAGGTCGCACCGATATCCGACTCCTCGCTCGAGCGGCTGCGGATTTGAAGGTCTACCCGCGTGTTTTCAGGTATGTTTCGATGAGCGAACGGTGGCTCTCGAAGGCGAGTGGCGGCAGCGAATCGATCTCGAAGAAACATGCGTCGTCGGCGTCGTCGGCGGACCTGATTATCCCCTCGTACCGTTCGAAACGGTACCCGATGATGAGAAGCGATGTTCTGTAAAAGACACTTTCCTGGTAAATGACGTCGATCAGGGCGGGGCCTGACGCCTGAAGGCCGGTTTCCTCCCCGAGTTCCCTGCGGGCCGCTTCCGCGGGGCTTTCCCCCGTTTCGACGAAACCGCCGGGAAGCGCCCATTGATGCTTGCCCGGCTCGCGATTCCGCAGCACGAGCAGGATGCGTCCCGCCTCATCCGTCACGACCGCGGTCGCCGCGGGGGTCGGGTTTTCATAGAGGTACCGATCCTCCTCCTCGCAGTAGAGACGCTCTCTTCCCTCGTTCTCCCTGATGATCAGTTCCGCCCCGCAGTACGGGCAGAATTGCTTGCCGTTCTCCATCCGCCACTCTCCGATCGATTACTTGGCACCATACGTGATGGTGTGCGGCTGCGGCAAGCGTGAATTATCATGGATCACACCGCTCGAATGCTCACCCTGATTTGCATTGCTGAATCATCACCCCTCGTGTACCATCACGAGACGCCGCGCTTCGAAAAAATGGAGGACGGGACATGAACGCGCTCGTTATCGGTGTCATCACGATTATCGCCTATATCCTCGCGTACCGGTGGTATGCGCGGTTCTTCGGCGATCGGGTGCTGGCGCTCGATCCGGTCCGCCGCACCCCCGCACACGAACAGGAGGACGGCATCGATTTCGTACCGACGAGACGCATCGTGCTGTTCGGGCACCACTTCGCCTCGATCGCGGGCCTGGGGCCGATCCTGGGGCCGGCGATCGCCGTGATCTGGGGGTGGCTGCCCGGTGTCCTCTGGATCCTCCTCGGTTCGATATTCATCGGCTGCATCCATGATCTTTCCGCGCTCTACATCTCGATTCGCAACCGGGGAAGGTCGATCGGCGATGTCACGCGTGTACTGGTCGGTCCGCGGGCGCACATCCTCTTTCTTCTCCTCATCTTCTTCGTGCTGTCGCTCGCCATGGGTACGTTCGTGCGCATCATCGCGACGCTTTTCTCGAGCGCGCATCATCCCGAATCGGTCATTCCCGTCATGGCCCTCGTCGTTCTCGCCGTTATCGTCGGTTCACTCGTGTACCGTAAGCGGGTGAAACTGGCGCCCGCCACCATCGTGGCGCTCATCGTCATGTTCCTTACGATCTGGCTCGGTCTGCGGTATCCCGTACGGGGGATCGGCCAGACCGCCTGGGTGTTCATCCTGATCACCTACGCGTACATCGCCTCGGTTCTCCCCGTGTGGTTGCTCCTGCAACCGCGGGACTACCTGAACGCGTACCAACTCGTGATCGGCATGGTCCTGATGTACGCCGGACTCTTCGTCTTCCATCCCACGATCACCGCTCCCGCGATCAATCACGTAGAGACGGGGGCGCCGCCCCTCTTTCCCTTTCTGTTTATCACCGTCGCGTGCGGTGCCATCTCGGGATTCCACAGCCTCGTCTCGACCGGCACCACCTCGAAGCAGCTCGACCGGGAGAGTGACGCGCTCCCGATCGGTTACGGCGGCATGCTCGCCGAGGGGCTGCTCGCGATGATAGTGCTTCTCGCCTGCACGGCGGGCGTATCGCGCGCGGAATGGTTCGATCGCTACTCGTCGTGGCAGGCGGCCTCCGGGCTCGCGGCCAAGATGGAAGCCTTCGTCATGGGAGCCGGGACATTCATCTCGAAGATCGGGATTCCGATCGATATCGCGCGGAGTTTCATCGTCGTGATGGCGGTTGGTTTCGCGATGACGACACTCGATTCGGGCACGCGGCTCCTCAGGTACAACCTCGAGGAGCTGGGAGAGGGATTGCGTATACGGCCGCTGCGGAATCGTTTCATCGCCGCCGTCGTCGCCGTGCTGGGGATCGCCTATTTCAGCCTGATGACGGTGGAGGGCAAGCCGGCGGGACTCACGCTCTGGGAGCTCTTCGGAACGACCAACCAGGTTCTCGCCGCGCTCGGGCTGCTCGCCGTATCCCTCTTCCTGTACCGTCTCGGCAAGCCGATTCTCTATACCCTGATCCCCATGATCGGCATGATGGCGATGACGCTCACCGCTATGATCATGAAGCTCGGAACGAACCTCGCCCAGCGGCACTGGCCGCTCCTCGCCGTGGGCTCCGTGATCCTGATACTCGTTCTGTGGCTCATCGTCGAATCGGTGGCGGCATTCAGACGGCATCTCAAAGGACATGCGGAAACGGAACGGTGACACGGGCGTTCGGCGGTTCGATATGGTCGGTCTGGGATACACGGCCCTCGACTATCTCGGTATCATTCCGCATTTTCCGGAGCAGAACAAGAAACTCGAGCTTCGTGAGTTCCTGGTGCAGGGCGGTGGACCCGCCGCGACGGCGGCCGTGACCGCCCGGCGTCTCGGTCTCTCGGTTTCATTTATCGGCAAGGTGGGGGACGACTATCCCGGAGAGCGGATGCTCTCCGAGCTCGTAACGGAGGGGGTCGACTGCTCGTCCGTGATCGTCGAGCATGGTGCCGCATCCCAGTTCGCCTTCATCATGGTGGATGCCGAAACCGGCGCGAGAACGATCCTCTGGACGAGGGGTACGGTTTCTCCCATCGAAACGCCCGAAGTCGACCTCGGTCTCGTGATCTCCGCCGGCGCGCTCCTCGTCGACAGTCTCGAACCCACGGCGGCCCGCGCCGCCGCCCGCGCCGCGCGCGAAGAGGGCATTCCCGTCGTCATGGACGCCGGCACCGTGCGCGAGGGAGTCGCCGAGCTTCTTCCGCTGTGCGATTTCATCGTGGCGAGCGAGGTGTTCGCCGGGCAGATATCGGAGGGCGGGGGCGCCGGGGAGGCGCTCCGGAGCATCTTCGCGCTGGGCGCCGAGGCCGCCGTCGTGACGCTGGGTGAGCGGGGATGCATGGCCCTGACCGGGGATGGCATGATCGAGGTCCCCGGATTCCCGGTTCGCGCGGTCGATACAACCGGTGCGGGGGATGTTTTTCACGGCGCTTTCCTCTGTGCCGTCCTCGAGGGGTGGGATCCGTACCGCATGTGCCTTTTCGCCAACGCGGTGGCCGCCATGAAGTGCCGGCGCCTCGGCGGCAGGGCCGGCATTCCGAGCCGGGCGGAGGCGCTCGCGTTCCTGCACGAACGGCGCCCCGATATCACGTTCCGGACAGGGCCGCCCGGCGGGAACTGACCGCCTCGATGAGGCATTCACGAATCCTGCTCACCCTTTACCGTGAAATGCCTCCCGCTCCCATCGGCGAGGTCGAACAGCAGCCAACCGGGTGATTCGAAGAGTCCCATCAGCTCTCCCGGGTTCACGAGCCAGGTCCCGTTCACCGTCTCCGTTTTCCGTCGATGTGTGTGACCGTAGAATACCGCCCGGTACCGCCCGGTGCTGGCCAGTCCCCGCGCGAACTCGGGCCGGTGGGTGAAGGCGATCTCGACATGGCCGGTCTTCACGAATCCCATTTCGCCGTGCAGGGTGATATTCGGGAAGCCGTCCACGACCGTCCGGATGGTGTACCGGTCACCCTCGTTGTTGCCGAACACGACGTGCATGGGACCGTGAAATTGCGCGAGGTGTTCGACGACGAACGGCGAACAGAGATCGCCGCAATGGAAACAGAGTGCGGGCGACCGCTCCAGGATCTGCGCCATCGCACGGTCGAGATTCCCGAGATGGTCATGCGTGTCACTGATAACGGCGATAAGCATGCACTGTCCTTTCTCCGTACCGGCGCGGTACGGCCGACGCGTCCGCACGCGGCGCCGTGGGGGAGATGACAGTATACCTTAATCCGTCATTCTTGTGTATGTGAATGTGTGGCCGGGCGCCGGGACGGGGGCGCTCCGTCTCAAACAGTCCTCGCGCACCGGATCGGAAGCGTTGTATCCCGGGAGATCACACGTTGTGGCGTGCCGGTGCGCTGCGGAACTCGCCGTCGGCCGCCGTCCCTACGCGCCCGGCCGGTCCATCAACGACGACAGTATTGACGGATTAAGGTATAGCACCATTTCGCTGTTGTTGGATACGGGTTATCGGATTACAATGGCCCGGATATCTCTTTCCCGATCGACAGGAGGAATCCCATGGAGGAGTATACGATCGTCCTCATCACGACGTCGAATCGTGAGGAGGCCGAGACGATCGCCATGCAGCTCATCGAATCCGGTTCGGCTCCCTGTATCAATATCATCTCCCCGTGCAATTCGATCTACCACTGGAAGGGGGAGGTCCACCACTCTGAGGAAGCACTGATGATCGTGAAGAGTACGAAGGGGCAGTTCGATGCGCTCAAGGAACTCGTCGAGCGCGTCCACTCGTACGATGTCGCCGAGATTCTGGAGCTCCCGATCAGCAGCATCTCGGAGAAGTACGCTTCGTATCTCGGGGGATTCTTCAAGAAATAGATCTCGCGGGCGCCCGCCGCTCGCACCGCCGCACCGCATCCATACCCGTCCCGGGCACGGGACGTCGTTGCGCGCATCGCCGCGCACAAGGTCCCCGGAAGAATGATCCGCGTCGCGATATACACGCACGCCGCGCGCGCGTGGCATGTCTCTTGATGCATCCCCGGTGAATATTTCCGTTGATCTACGGGAGATACGGTTCGGGGGCGGGAAATGCCGCGCGGATGCAAAGTAGAAGTCATTGATTTCAAAAAAATTAAAGGCATGCAGCGCAGTGGTGTCTGCTGTTGCATGATCGCCGGAGACGGGGAGTCACGGATCAGCCGCGCCATAGGGAGTGTCAAGGATCTGGCCGGTGAGGTGATCGTTGTCGATACAGGGACCGGAGGCGGTACCGGCGCCGAGGCCCGGGGCGCCGGAGCGCGGGTAATCGATCTCGCGTGGCGCGATGATTTCAGCGAGGCGAGAAATGCCGCACTGGCGCGGGCGGGCACGGAATGGATTCTGGTTCTCGACGCCGACGAGGAGATTGCGCGCAGCGATCATCGCGTGATCCGTGATTGTATCTCGCATCCTGGCGCCCCGGCATACACGTTCGAACAGCGTACGTACTGCAACGAACCGACAACGTTCGGCTGGCAGCCGATCCCGCGCGATGCGAGGATGTCGGGAGGCGCACGGGGCTTCGTCGCATGCCGGCAGGTCCGTCTCTTCAGGAGGGACGAGCGGATCCGCTATCGCGGCCGCGTTTTCGAGGAGATCGAATCCGCCCTTCAGGCGCACGGCCTGCGCACGATCGACGCCGCTGTCACGATTCATCATTACGGCAGGCTGGAGCCGCGCGAGCGGATCTACCGCAATGCGCTCGCCTACCTCGCCTCCGCTTCCCGGCTGCCCGCCGTGCACCGCCGGAACGTGCACTACGCGTTCGAGACAACCGTTCAGCTGTTCGTTCTCGGGAACCTGAACGAGGCGCGGGGCCTGATCACCCACTGCCTCGAGATCGTACCCGATTGCTGGCAGTTCCTGAACCTTCGCGGATTGATCGATCTCCGCTCCGGAATGACAGTGAATGCCATCGCCTGGTTTCAATGCGCGCTCCACGTCGAGCGTAACGCGCGCGAACTGTACTGCAACCTCGGGGCGGCGTATCTGGAAAACGGCGAACCGGCAGAGGCGCTTCGAAGCTTTCTTCTTGGCATCGAACGCGGGGGACCGGACGCGGGCCTGCTCGAACGGGCGGCCGTTGCGTGCCGGGAGGCCGGGGATATCGAGGGGGCGTTCGAGTACATCGGCGAGGCGCTGGCGGCCGATCCGTACCGGCCGGGAGCGCGGGCCGTGCGCGCGGAGATCCTGTTCGCGCGGGGCGACGCGACGGAAGCGCTGCGCACGCTGGATACACTTCGGTTCCTGCCCGATGTGCCGCTGAGGGTGTACCTGCGGTCCCTGCACCTCTGCATCAGGATGGGTGCGATCGATCGTGCGGAGCGAATCGTCGGGCGGGCCATGGATCAGCACCCAGGCAACGAGGCCCTTCTCCTGCTCCAGGGCAAGATTCTCGAGATGGGCGGCAACGACGGGGGAGCACTTGCCGTGTACAAACGGCTCCTCTCCGTCGAGCCCGGGAATCCGCTCGTTCTGGCGAGCCTCGGGTGCCTCCACCAGCGCAGCGGTGACCTCGCCGCCGCGCTGGCCGCCTTCCACCGTGCCCACCGTCTCGCGCCGCACGACTGCCGGGCCGAGGTCAACCTGGCGATCGTGCTGGAGAAACTGGGTCGTATCGATGAAGCCGAGCGGCACCTGCGGGATGCCGTGAGCAGGCGGCACGACGACGGCAACGCCTGCAATGCGCTCGGGTGTCTTCTCGCGAACCGCGGCTTGTACGGGGAGTCGATCCGCTACTTCGAGCGCGCCGTCGGACTGGAACCCTCGAACGGCCGCTTTCACATGAATCTCCATCTGGCGAACCGGAAACTGGTCGAATCCACCGAAGTATCATAGCGCGGATCCGCACCGGGAAGCCCGGTGACCGATCCGGTAATTCCCTTCAGATCTTGCACCGGTGCGCCCGCCTGTGAGACAATGATCATCCGCCGAATCGTCGGGCGGGTGTATGTGTTCATCCGGAGGGTGCGTATGCGTGTGATACCCGTGGGATTGGCCCTGAGCGGCGGCACGGCAAAGAGCGTCGCCCATGCGGGCGTGATCAAGGCCCTGGAGGAGCACGGTATCCCGATCGATTTTTTGAGCGGTACGAGCGGCGGTTCGATCGTAGCCGTCCTCCGTGCGGCGGGAAGGTCCGGTGACGACCTGATCGAAACCGCCAAGGGGATGAAATGGCGGCGGCTGGCGGGCTTGACCCTGACCCGGATGGGATTCCTCTCCGGTCAAAAGATACGCGAGTTCATCATCGGCGAGATCGGCGACGTCGATTTCGGGGAGCTCCTTATTCCGACGGCTGTGGTGGCTGCAGATCTCACATCGGGGGAAAAAGCGGTATTCCGGCAGGGGCGTGTCGCCGTGGCGTGCCAGGCGAGCAGCAGCATTCCCGAAATCTACTGCCCCGTGGAGATAGACGGACACTGGCTGGTCGACGGCGGACTCGTCGAGTATCTTCCGGTCGGGACTCTCGCCTGCTTCGGCGAGATGTTCAAGATAGCGGTGAATCTCGGCATGACGGGCGGTGTCCGCCGGGAACCGCACCACATGCTCGAGGTCGTGATGCAGGTGACGGGATTCGTCGCGCAGCGGAACGCGGCGGCATCGGAGCGTTTGGCGGATTTTGTCATCCGGCCGGACGTCGAGCGGTTCAGCCCGTTCGCGCTCAACAGGGCTCCCGAGATAATCGAAGAGGGGTACCGGGCGACGATCGCGGCGATACCCTCGCTCAGGCGGGTCATCAGGGCGTACGGATCGCTCTCACAGCGTGCGAGGCGTTTTCTGGCCCACCCCCGCTCCTGCGGTGACCGCGCCTGACGGGGGCGTGCATCGGCGGATCGTCCGTGAGATCTCGCCGGGCGGCCCGCCGCGACGCGCACGAACCGATTTCGTTTTGATTGACAGGGCGAGCCGGTCTTCGGTAATCTATTTCCGTAATCCATGGTATGTGTGACGGTAACGGTGCGATGCGTCGAGTGAAGGCGGCGGGAAGAGATGGTGACAAAAAAGGTCATTGAAAATCAGATCATCACGCTCATGACCGACTTCAGCTGGCACAACTGGTACCTCGGTGTCATGAAGGGGGTGATTCTCGGTATCAACCCCCAGGCCCGCATCGTGGATCTCTGCCACAACGTGTCGAGCAAGGACGTTCGTGAGGGAAGTTTCATTCTCGTCAACAGCTATCAGTACTTCCCGAAGGGAACGGTATTCCTCTGCGTGGTCGATCCGGGCGTCGGGGGCAAGCGGAAGAATCTGGTCGTCAAGACCGAGCGGTACTTTTTCGTCGCGCCTGACAACGGCATCCTCAGTTCGATATTCGAAAAAGGGAACGTGCAGAAGGTCTACCACGTCGAGCCGGGCGAATACACGCTGAAACTCCACGGTTCGACATTCTACGGACGCGATATCTTCGCCCCGATCGCCGCGCACCTCACACTCGGCGTACCGCCCGAGAGGATGGGAGCCGAGCTGCAGTCGGTGTTGATCGTTCCCCCGATAAAGCCGTTTATCAATGAAGAAGGGGAAATATCGGGAAGGGCCGTGTATGTCGATGCCTTCGGAAACATTATAACCAACATCAGCGGGGAGTATCTCTCAACGGTATTTCCCGAGAAGATTCCGTGGGACGAATTTTCGATACGTGTGGCGGGCAAGCGGATAAAGGGCGTCATGAACTACTACAAGCAGGGTGAAGAAGGAAGGCTCATGGCGCTCGTCAACAGCTGGGGGTATCTCGAAATCGCCGTGAACAGGGGAAATGCCTTCGAACATCTCGGGCTCACCGAGAAGAAATCTCTCGAAATATTTATCACCGCCGAAGACCACGGTTTCAAGTGATGGGTCCGATATCTGTACAGGTTACGATTCTGGGCTCGGGGACGATTATTCCCACGCGGGGGCGCAGGGCGACCTCGCTCACGATGAGTTGCGGAAATGATCGGTACCTGTTCGACTGCGGCCCCGGCACACCCGATGCGCTCGAAGAGTCCGGACTGAGTTTCCGTGATCTGAAGCGGGTGTTCATCACGCATTATCATCCCGATCATACGCTCGGCATCGGGCATTTGCTGGCCGCACTCAGGATAGACGATGCCGCCGGCGGGCAGGGGGGACTGACGCTGTACGGCCCCACCGGCATCGTCGATTTCATCGATCGCTGGCATGCGCTGTACCCGGCGACCGAGCCGGGGACCGCTCATCCCACGCTGGTCGAGGTGGGCGGCGGTTGCGTGTACAGCGCTGAAGGCGTTGATGTGCGTGCCACCGGGGTGGACCATGACGGCCGCCCCGCACTGGCGTACCGGCTCGACGCCGGGGGAGCAAGCATCGTCTATACAGGCGATACGGCCTACACGGAATCGCTGGTGGAACTCGCGCGGGACGTCGAGCTTCTGATTGCCGAATGCTCCGTTCCGGACGACCGGCCGATGGCGGGACACATGACTCCGTCGGCGGTCGGAACGCTCGCGGCCCGATCCGGCGCTGGACGGGTCGTGCTCGTACATCTCTATCCCGTGTTCGGTAGACATGATCCTGCGGAGGCGGTGCGGAGAGACTATCCCGGATCGGTCGTGGTCGCCGAGGATGGTATGAAGATCGATGTGTAGCAGAGAAGAAGGATTTCGGACGAAAGGAAGGTGACGACTCAGATGAAGGTGACGTTGAGCGTGATCAAGGCGGATATCGGTTCGATCGGAGGACACATAAAGCCCGGTGAGCGTCTCAAGAACAGGGTTCGCGAGTATATCGAGGACAAGGGATCGAATCTCATTCATGATTTTTTCCTGAGTTCGACGGGCGATGACATCGCGATACTGATGAGCCATGATCGGGGCGAAGGCGACAGTGCGGTTCACAAGCTCGCCTTCGACGCCTTCATGGTGGGGACCGAGCTTGCCAAGGAGATCGGACTTTATGGAGCCGGGCAGGATCTCCTCAAGACCGCGTTCAGCGGGAATGTAAAGGGGATGGGGCCGGCGGTGGCCGAGATGGAGTTCGAGGAGCGGCCCAACGAGCCGTTTCTCTTCTTCGCGGCGGACAAGACCGATCCGGGCGCGTACAGCCTACCGCTCTACCTCGCGTTCTGCGATCCTATGTTCTGCAGCGGTCTGATTCTCAGCGACAAGATGGCGAAGGGATTCGAATTCCATATCATGGATGTGGAACACATCGAGGGAGACCGGGTCATCGTGCTCAACGCCCCCGAGGATATATACGATATGGCGGCGCTTCTCAGGGACAACCAGCGCTTCGTCGTGGAGAAAATCCGGTCGCGCTCGGGCGGGGAGATCGCCGCCGCCGTCAGTACCACGCGCCTCCATAACATCGCCGGCAAATACACGGGCAAGGACGATCCGGTCATGCTGGTGCGGGTGCAGGGGGATTTCCCCGCAGCCGGTGAAGTGCTCGGTCCGTACGTCAAGGGACACTTCGTCGCCGGGTTCATGCGGGGAAGCCACACCGGTCCGCTGATGCCCGTGAAACAGAACTCGACCATCTCGTACTTCGACGGCCCGCCTGTTGTGAGCTGCGCCGCGTTCTGCGTCCAGAACGGCAAGCTCACGGAGGCGGCCGATGCGTTCGATCATCCGTTCTGGGACTATATCCGGGACAAGGTGTCTCGCAAGGCGCTCGACATCAGGGATCAGGGCTTCTCCGGCGCCGCGATGCTCGAGTACCGGGAGTTGGAATACGGTGAAGGAATCAGGAAGCGTCTCGGCCGCCTCGACAAGAAGTTCGCCGTACGGAACAATCGGAAGGAATGAGGAGGTGGGTGATGCACGGGATACGCAAACCCCGGAAACCAATTTCTGCGGGCGCACGTATACACGGTACGGGAACCACATTACCTGCTCGGTAGCCTGGAGGGGCACCATCGATGATAAAACGTACGATACTGTTGGTACTTGTTCTTCTGTTCCTGTCCTCACCCGCCGCGCTCTCGGCCTACGTACTGAAGGATACGTGGCACCGGTCGTTCGATGTGGTGGAAGGGGTCGAGTTTATTCTCCGTAACGTAAACGGCGGAATAGAGATAGAAGGTTGGGAGAGAAACGAGATCGATGTGTCAGCCGAGATCAAGATCAAGGCGCCGAGCAAATCGAAGGCGAGAGAGCTGCTCGAGAAGCTGACATTCGAGGTGGAAGCCGGATCGGACCGGGTAAGGATAGACACGGAGCGTCCGCGTATACGTCAGGTCGGCCTGCTCGGTTCCATATTCGGCGACAAAACGACGATTACGATCGGCTATACGGTCAAGGTGCCGCCGCGCACGATCCTCGATATCAAGAACACGAACGGCGGTATCAGTGTCGATGCTGTCGAGGGAAGATTCGATTTTCGCACGGTGAATGGATCGATCACGATCACATCGTTCAGCGGGGAGGGGGAGGCGAGCACGGTCAACGGGGCGATCGAGTGTTTCATCGACGCGTTTCCCGCCGGCGGCGATCTCGAGCTCAAGACGGTCAACGGCGGCATCGAACTCGCACTACCCGAGGGTGCGGGCGGAACGTTGGATGCGAGAACCGCCAACGGCAGGATCGGCCTGGACCTCGACCTTCGTGAAACGGTACGCATCAAGCGTTCTTCGATCAAGGGAGTGATCGGCGACGGGACCGGCACCATCTACCTCAAGACGGTGAACGGCGGCATATCGATTGTGCCCCGCTAGCCGGCGCACAACGGACCGGGAACGGTGGGATTTTTCATTTCCATTCTGCATGCATTCGTCTATAATTCCGTGATTGGAGCAAGGGAGGGATAGAGATGACTGACAGGAACAAGCAAACATCGTCCATTCCGCCGGGTATCGCCGGCCTTCTGGCGTATTTCATACCCTTCTTCGGCGGGGTGTTCTTCCTCATCATCGAAAAGGAGAATCGTCTGATCCGCTTCCATGCCGTGCAGTCCATCCTCCTGTGGATCGTCTTCGTCATTCTCGCGGCCATCTTCAGCTGGATACCGATCATCAACTTGTTGTTGTATCTCGTCATACTGGCGATCTGGATTTTCGCTATGTACCAGGCACTGATGGAGCGGATGTACGAACTGCCGATCATCGGGGAGATATCCAAACGGCAGGCCTTCGGAAAAGAGGAGAGAGAAGAGGGCACGGCGGAGGGAAAAGAGAAAAAGAAGAAGTAGCAGTCCGTGCGGTCCGGGCGGACGGTGACGCGCAGGCGCGCGGATGGGAGGACCGGGCCGGCGGATCTCCGGTGCGGCTCCCGGTGGGATACATATGCCCGAAGCCGTGTATGTCGATGAATAGTGAATGCGCCCTCACGGGGTGCTTTTTATATTGAATAGTAAACGGCGTGGAACTGTAGTTATCTATGAAGAGATTCGCGAAGGCGAATGATATCCCGCGGGAGACACTGCGGGAGTGGAAACGCGGCAGCGTCAAGGCGTTCGAGGTGATTGTACGCGCTACCATGAAGCGCGCGTACGCGATCTCCCTGGGCCTGCTCGGAAATGCAGAGGATGCGAGGGACGTATCGCAGGAGGCGTTCATCGCGGCCCACCGGGCCCGCAGGCGGTTCGACGACCAGCGCCCGTTTTTCCCCTGGTTCTACCGCATTCTGCGGAACAGGTGCCTGAATTTCATACAGATGCGGGCACGGCGCCGCGAGATCTCGATGGATGTGCTTTCCGAGAGGGCCGACGGCAGGGACCGGCCCGATCGCGATATGATCCGCAAGGAGCGCATCGAGGCCGTGTGGCGCGCCCTCTTCGCCCTCTCCCCGGATCACCGCGAGGTGATCGTGCTGCGTACCTTCCAGGAGTTCTCGTACCGGGAGATCGCCGAGGCGCTCGGAATTTCAGAAGGCACCGTGATGTCGCGTCTTTACTATGCGCGAAAGGCACTGGCGAAGGCATTGCGGGGGATCGGCGACCAGGCGCATGTGGAAGGGGATGGTGCGGAATGACCTGTCCGCGCATGGAACATGACGGGATGCGTTACATAGACGGGGAGATGACCGGCGGGGAACGGGCGGCGTTCGAGAGACATCTCGATGAGTGCGGCGACTGCCGGCGCACCCTCGGGGAACTTGGCGAAGTGAACAGGCTCACGGAGAGTATCATGATCAAAGACCCACAGGATGAATTCTGGGCTCTGTACTGGAAGAGCATCTATCGCCGGCTCGAACGAAAAACCGCATGGATATTCATGATCGCCGGGATCGGCATGCTGGTCGGATACGAGCTGTACCGCGCGTTCAGCTCCTTCGGCCGTGTCACGTTCCAGAAGATCGCCTTGATCGTATTCATTGTCGGCGTCGTTCTCCTTCTCGTCTCGGTGGTACGGGAACGGATCCACCAGTACCGGAGCGACCCATACCGGGACGTGAAGCGTTAGCCGTATTATTCGAAAGGGTGGTAGCAATGCTGCTGGTTACGTCGGATACGGTCCCCGGAAAGCGCATCGTGAAGGTTCTGGGCCTCGTGCGGGGCAACTCGATCCGCGCGCGCCATATAGGCCGGGATATCATGGCGTCCCTGCGAAATATCGCGGGAGGCGAGATCGTCGAATACACCAAGATGATGGCCGAATCGCGCGAGCAGGCGATCGATCGTATGATCGACGAGGCGAAGTCGCGGGGGGCCGATGCGATCGTCACGGTGCGGTTCACGACGGCATCGATGATGGATAACGCGGCGGAGCTTCTCGCGTACGGAACCGCCGTGGTGACGGAGGATGAACGGTGAGGATCGGAGAATTCACGCTCACGGCCGTCGAGACGGGCACCTTTCGCCTCGACGGGGGGACGATGTTCGGAGTTGTCCCCAAGGTGCTGTGGAGCACGACGAATCCCGCCGATGAAAACAACCGGATCGCCATGGCGATGCGGGCGCTCTGCATCGAGGGCGGTGACCGCCGGATCGTGGTGGACAGCGGCGCGGGAACGAAGCTCAACGAGAAAATGATACGCAATTACGTCATCGACGGCGTCGCTCTGGGCCCGGCCCTCACCGGCGCCGGAATCGATCCGGAAACGGTGACCGACGCGATCGCGACCCACCTCCACTTCGACCATGCCGGCGGTTTCACCTATCGCGATTCGGACGGCGCCGTACGGCTCGCCCTCCCCCGGGCGATCCACTACGTGCAGCGGCGGCAATGGGAGGCCGCGCTCCATCCGAACGAGAAGGATCGGGCGAGCTTTTTCCCCGAGAACTACCTGAAGATCGGGGAGGAGGATATGCTCGAGCTGATCGACGGCGAGGAGGAGATCATACCCGGTGTCACCGTCATCCCGACCAACGGGCACACGCCGGGCCATCAGGTCGTGTTGATCGAATCAAACGGAGAGAGGCTCCTCTACTGCGGCGATCTGATCCCGCTCGCGTCCCACGTGAATCTTCCCTATATCATGTCATTCGACCATCTTCCTCTCGAAACGCTCGAGGAGAAGCGGCGCATTCTCGGGCTCGCCGCGGACGAGGGATGGATCCTCTTCTTCGAGCACGACCCCGTCATTCCTGCATGCACCGTGAGGAGGGCCGACGGCGGCAGGTTCGAGGTGGCCGAGGAGATCGACATGGGGAACGCATGATCGATGATGATGCAGGCGTGATGCGGTTGGTCGCCGAGGGAGATACGCACGCATTCCGCCTTCTCGTCGAGAAATACCAGGGTGAAATCTATAATTTCTTTCTCCGTTCGACGGGGAACCGCGAGGACGCGGAAGATCTCGCGCAGCAGCTCTTCGTCAATGTCTACCGTTCCGCGCACCGGTACCGTCCGACAGCCTCGTTCCGCACTTTCCTGTACCGGATCGCGACCAATCTGGCCATCAGCCTTTCCCGCAAGCGCACGGCGCGACCCGAGTCCTCACTGGAACAGGCCGTGGAGGTCGGATTCCAGCCGCCATCGGGGGCGGCCGACGCCGACCCGGCCGCGTACGCGGAACGGCGCGAGTTGCAGCATGCCTACATGCGTGCGCTCGCCGGCCTGCCTGCCGACTGGAGGGCCGCCATCGAGCTCAGGGTGGGGAGGGGATTTTCGTATCGCGAGATAGCCGGGATCATGGGCCGGAGCGTCGCGGCGGTCGAATCGATCATATTCAGGGCGCGTGAGCGCCTGGCACGCGAGCTCAAGGCGTTCAGGGCCGGGAAGGATTAGCATTATAATTTATTATCAATAATGGACATATGCAAATTGCACATGTTGTGCGCAAGATTCCGGCATTTACAGCGTTCATAGTAGATGGAGAAGGAGTCACTGATGGATTGCAGCGATTATCGAAAGTTGCTCTCGCGGGAGATCGATGGAGAGATCGATCGTTCCCTGCTTGAAGCCCTCGAGGGGCACCTCCAGAGCTGCGAGAGCTGCCGGATGGCCCGGGAGGTTTTGCGGGAGACGTTCACGCTCCATCGTGAAATCGGCGAGCTGGAGCCGCCACGGTTGCTGACGCAGGATGTCATGGACGGCATCGTGGAGCCGGCACGGCGGAACCGGTTCGCTGGATTCATCAGGGCCGCGGTACCGGTTGCCGCGGCTGCTGTCCTCGTTCTCGGCATCTTCGCGGGGACGTTCCTCACGAAGCTCTACGAGCGGCCGAGCGCCGAGCAGCGGCTGGCCGTTCTCGAGCTCGAGTACCTCGACGAGTTCCCACCCGGATCGATGGGCGATCTTATCATGGAAGTCACGGAAGGAGGCGGTGATGAACGGAGGGAATAGGTGGAAGGTGATTCTGATCGTCTCATTGGCGTTCAACTTCGCCGTGGCGGGTTCGCTGGTGTACGGATTGGCGCTTCGCGGGCGTTTCACCGGGGAGAGCGAGTACCAGGACGAGAGGATGCCTGCCGGCAGGAGGGGCATGCACCTGGGACGGCGCATGGGTCTGCCCCAGGAAAAAATGGTCCGCGTCGGGCGGATTTTCGATGATTTGCATGACGAAACGGTGGATCTCAGAGAACGCCTCGCGGTCGCGAGGGGAGCGCTCATCGAGTTGCTCAACGCGGAACGTCCCGATCAAGGCGCGATCATGGACAAGATCGATGAGATCTCAGCGATCCAGGGAGAGCTGGAAAAATTGCTCATGAAACGGCTCCTTCGCGTCCACGAGATCCTCGATCCCGGGGAGAGAGAGCAATTGTTACACCTGTTACAGAAGAGGATGCACACCGGATTCCATCGCCGGACGGAGGAATTCGGTCGACATCCCGGAAGAAAAGAAGGCATGTGATGAGAAAGAGCATAATTATCTTTACGGTTCTGGTGCTCACGCTGCTGCTGTCGGGCACCGTTGTGGCACAGGGGGGCGAACGGTGCGGCGAACGCGGTATGCGGGACCTCGGCCTGGACAAGGACCAGATCGAGCAGTTCGAGAAGGCGCGGATAGAGCACCGCCTCGAGATGATCGATCTCCGGGCGGAACAGCGAAAGCTCCGCCTCACAATGCACACGGAATTGCGGGACGGCGAGCCCGACCGGGCCGAGCTCGAGCGCTTGGTCGAAAAGATCGCCGATGTGCGTGAGAGAATCGAAAAGCGCAGGCTCGACCATCTGCTCGCGGTTCGAAAGGTGCTGAACGACGATCAGTGGAAGCAGTTTCTCCGGCGGCATCACGCCGGGCGGGGATTCGATGAGACGGGTCTCATGCATTCCCGTGTGCACGGTGAGCGCGGTTCGATGAGACGCGGAGGATGTATGATGTCCTCTCCGGCGCACGGTGCGCGGCCCCCGCGGGGTGGTCAACACGGCCGCCGGAACGCCGGTGCCGAATGCGGCCGCGTGAAGATCTAGGAGCGGCAAAGAAGCGGGGATTCCCGAGAGTGATCAGGTTCCGAACCGGGAATCGATGTGCGGCGGGGAGGCGATTCGCCTCCCCGTTTCTCGTGCCATCCACGGCCTGGGGGCGCGGCGCCGCATGGTAGCAGGAATCGACCGTTACGGCACGGGCTGGCGGAGGAGAAGGTACCGGATAAGAACGTACACGCACGAGATGGCGATCGAGATGAGCATAAGGGGGAAACCGTAGCGGAAATAGTTCCTGAAGTTCAGGGGGCTTTTCGTCTTTTCGCTGAATCCGGCGATGACCACATTGGCCGAGGCGCCGATCAGGGTGCCATTGCCGCCGAGGCACGCGCCGAGGGCCAGGCTCCACCAGAGCGGCATGGACCGTTCCATGTAGTACAGATGGTAGGCGGCTTCATCGAGACCTTCCGTGTTGGGGAACAGGGCCGTGCTGATCCGGGCGAGGAGCGGGATCATGGCCGCGACGAACGGTATGTTATCGAGGAACGAGGAGGTGATCGCCGATATCCACAGCACGGCCATGCAGAGCAGGACGATATTGCTGCTTATCTCGAGCACGCCGCCGGCCAGCCTCTCGAGGAAGCCGACCTCCTCGAGACCGCCGACCAGCACGAAGAGTCCCATGAAGAAAAAAAGAGTCGGCCATTCGATCTCCTCGAGGCGTTTTTCGATATCCGTCCCGCTCCATATCAGGAGCGCACCCCCGCCGGCGAGCGCCACGGTGGCCGGCTTGAGCCCCAGGGTGTCGTGCATGACAAATCCGATGATCGTGATTCCCAGCACGATCAGGCTGCGCTTGAGGAGTGTTCTATCCTTGATCACCTTTGTTTCATCCATTCCCGATACGGTGCGTTCGTAATCGACGTTCGTCCGGGTGAGTCGTGCACGGAAGAAAAACCGTATGAACAGCAGCGTGACGGCGAACACGACGACCGCGACGGGTCCGAGATGCGACAGAAAGTCGAGAAAGGAGAGATCGGTGGCGCTTCCGATCAGAATGTTGGGCGGATCACCGATAAGCGTCGCCGTGCCGCCGATGTTCGATGCGAGAATCTCCGCGATCAGGAACGGGAAGGGCGGGATATCGAGCATCTCGGCGATCAGGATCGTTATCGGTGCGATCAGGAGCACCGTCGTGACGTTGTCGAGGAGCGCGGACGCGATGGCCGTGAAGATCGAAAACCAGAGCAGTATCCGCCAGCCGTCGCCCCTCGTCCGCTTCGCGATCTTGATCGCGACGTAGCTGAAGATGCCGGTCTCCTTTATCACGCTGATGAGGAGCATCATGCCTGTCAGGAGCCCGATCGTGTTGAAATCTATCCTCGCGAAGGCCCGTCCCTGGGGCATGACACGGAACACGACGAGGAGAACGGCGCCCATGATGGCAATCTTGGTACGGTGGATTCTCTCGGTGATGATGAGAACGTACGAGACGAGAAAGATCACGAGTGCCGTTACCGCGTGAGTCGTCACTGCTCACCTTTCATCTCGTAGAGGGCCCTGCAGACGTCGTTTTTGCTGATCATGCCGACGAGGCGGTTGGCGTTCACGACGGGCATGCGCGACAGGTCGAGCTTGTGCAGGGCGGCGGCGGCCTTCATCACGCTGTCGTTCTCATCGAGGAACGGAACGTCCTCGCGCATCAGATCCTCGGCGACGAAGAGCTTTTCCTCGATCGAGAAGGAGCTTTTCTCGAGCGCGCCGAAATCGTGCACGAAGTCGATGTTCCGTATGAGGTCGATATACTCGGGGAGGAATATCAACAGGAAATCATCGATATCGATCACACCGACCAGGGTGCCATCGCTCTCGGTGACCGGTATCAACGATTCGCCCGTCTCGAAGAAGAGCCTCGCAACCTCCCGCAGGGGAGCGTGGGGAGATACCGACAGAAAATCCCGTTCCATGTAATCCCGGATTGTCACGATGTTCTCTCCACGTATGCGGCTACAGGTACTTCGCTTCCGCTTTTTTGACCAGGTCGAAAAAGCTCTTTTCATCAGGGCACGAGAGCAGTACCTTTCTAAACTCCTCGTGCTTGACGAGACGTGAGATGCTGGCGAGCGCCTTGATGTGCGGACCCGAGACGTCCCGGGGCGAAACGAGGATGAAGAAGAGACAGGCCTTCTCGCCGTCCGTCGAATCGAAATCGATTCCGTTCCGGTGGCTCGCGAACGCAACATACAGCTTCCTGACGACCGGCGTCTTCGCATGGGGTACGGCGAGTCCCATTCCCACACCGGTGCTCTGCTTTTTCTCGCGCTGGAGGATCGCTTCGAGAATCTCTTTCCGGTGTTTCAGCCTGTACGCCGAGCAGAGCAGGTCGACCAGCTCCTCGAGAGCTTCACCCTTCGTTGCGGCACGCAGCTGCAGTCGTATCGCCGATTTTTTGATTGTTTTCGATAGTTTCATACCGGCCGTTCCTTCGCATTACCAGGTTGTTAAGGTAGTGAACGGCGGATGAATTGTCAATCCGTTCTTACAGGCGTATGCCCGCGGTGAGAAAAAGGAAGGGACCGCCGTAATCGAGCTTGATCTCCGTTGTCGATTCGGGAAAGAGGGCGGTATCACCGAATTTGTCCTCGAAGTGGTCCACCGTGAGACGGCGGTACCCCATCTGAACGCCGATCTCGACGGGATACAGGAAGTTGCTGGCCGCCTCCGCGATCAGCTCGAATCCCCAATCGTTTCCCTTGTACTCGCTCAGCCTGCGCGGCGTCAACAGGTTGGTGCCGAATGTCGATTTCGCGAAGCAGCCGTTGATCCCGAGGTTGACATCGAGCACATCGGTGACGGAGAATGCGCGCACCGCGCCTCCGATCGTGTACACGTTCGCCGGCGCCTTGTAGGTGATGGGAGAAACTTCACCGATATCGAGTTTCGATTCGCCCCAGAAGTGCGCGAAGCCGCCCGAGATCGCGATGAAATCGAAAAACCATACCCGTCCCTGCAGCATCACGTTCACGCCCTTCGACAGCTCCGGCATGATCATGTCGAAGTCGCGGGCGACGACGGCGAAATGATCGTCCAGCTCGGTCATCGAGTAGTAACTGACGCCGATGCCCGCGCGCGCCGAGACGCCGATCGGGAAGGATCGCGCGGCTGTCCAGGGGACCATGACGATGAGGGCCGCCGCTGCCAGCCGGATAGTGTGTTTCATACGTTCTCCCCCTTTTTCCCGTTGCCGGCCGCCGCGATCACAGCGCACCGCGCTCGGTGAGATAGACGCCCAGTCTCCGCACGCCTTCGGTGATGTTCACGAGCGAATTCGCATACGATATCCTCAGGTGACCCTCGCCGCGGTCTCCGAAATCGATGCCGGGTGTGAGGGCGACGTCCGCTTTCTCCAGTATGTCGAAGGCGAGCCGGAGCGAATCATTGTCGATATGAGAGGTATCAACAAAGAAGTAAAATGCTCCTCTCGGCTCCAATGCATACCGGAGCCCGAGTTTCGGGAGTTCACGAAGCAGGTAACGCCGGCGGGCGTCGTACTTCTGCCTCATTTCCTCGATCTCCGGGTGTTTCTTGGTTAATGCCGCTATTCCCGCGTGCTGTACGAAGGCATTCGGTGATATGAAAATGTTCTGGAGAAGTATGTGCAGGCGTCTCACGGCTCGTTTCGGGGCGATGATGTATCCGAGGCGCCACCCGGTCATTGCGAAGAGCTTGGAAAATCCGTTCAGTACGAACGCGTTCTCGGTGAACTCCAGGGCCGTATGTTCCGTTTCGTTGTATACGAGCCCGTGGTATATCTCGTCACTGATGACGGCCACGCCCAGATTACAGATCGCCTCGAGGTCGTCGCGCGGCATCAGCGTACCCGTAGGATTCGATGGTGAGTTGATCATGATCGCGTGCGTCTTCGGGGTGATCGCCCCTTCGACGGCCGCCGGTTTCAGCTGAAATCCGTCCGCCGCCTCCGAAAAGATGAAGCGCGGCGTTCCATGCATGTACCTGATGAAATTCGGGTAGCAGGGATAGTACGGATTACCGAGCAGGATCTCGTCGCCATTCTCCTCTATCAGGATAGACAGGACGAGGAGGAGCGCCGGGGAGACGCCCATCGTGACGAGAACCCGATCTTCGGTGATCTTCACGCCGTAGCGTCGTTCGTAGTACGAGGCGATTGCAGCACGGAGACCCGGGATTCCCCTGCTGTCCGTGTAGTGGGTTTCTCCATTTTTCAGCGCCTCGATACAGGCGTCGACGATTGCGGGCGGCGTGGCGAAATCGGGCTCGCCGATTTCGAGGTGCACGATAGAACGGCCGGTCCGCTCGAGCGCGAGGGCCCGTTCGAGAACGTCCATGACGATGAAGGGTTTTATCTCATCCGTTGTCTTACCGCGCATCGATCCGTCCTCTCTCGCATGATCGCAGGGTGAGAATACCGGTTAAGGGTGGCGAAGTCAATCAGATCATTGGTACGATGTATGGGAGTTTGATCGGTTGGTGCGGGGGATCTCCGACCCGCGCCTCGGCCGCTCCGGCTCGTGCCGCAGGGTATTCCGGCGCGCGGGAGCGGGTGGCGAGCAGTACGGTGGAGGTGCATTATGGCGGTCTGTTCCGTTTCGGTCGTTCCGGTCGGCACCGGTTCTACCAGCATGAGCTCCTCTGTGGCGAAGTGCCAGGAGATACTGGAGCATACGGAGGGCGTGAAGTTTCAGCTGACACCGATGGCGACGATTCTCGAGGGGGACCTCACGGTCATCCTGGAGGCCGTCCGGCGGATGCATCATGTCCCTTTCGAGCATGGAGCCAAGCGTGTGTTGACGACCGTGATCGTGGATGACCGGCTCGATGCGCCCCTGACGATGCAGGGAAAGATCGAATCTGTCAGAAGGAAGCTGGGGGGGCGCGGACGCTAGGGTGACGGTTCGATCATCGCCAGCATCCAGTGCCGGCCGGTTCTGCCGTGATCCCGGCGGTGTGAGTAGAACAGTTCGTGATTGCAGGATGTGCAGAGATCGGCGCGAAAGATGTTGCGCCGTTTCAATCCGCCCTCGAGGAGCTGGTTTGTGCAGTGTGAAAGCAGATCGAGATAGTACGCGTCGTTGCGCCGGTGAATGTACTTCGCGGGAAAGCGGGCCGCCGTTTCCGGGTACACGGTGTAGCACCGCCTGCAGATTCCGGCCCCGATGACGGCGAGGGTCCCCCGTGTATCTATCGAGTAGCGGTCCTCCATCGTTTCGATGGCCGTTCGTATGATACCGAGCGCGGCGCCGCTCCGCCCGACGTGCAGGGCCGCCAGCACCTTTTCCGAGGGCGCGTACACGGCCACCGGGTAGCAATCGGCGGTACTGATCGCGAGGGCGAGGCGCCTCGCCGTCGTGATGAGACCGTCCGTTTCGCGCCGGGTACCCCCACCATGCACGATCGCGACACGCGAACCGTGCACCTGGACGCAGCGTGCGACGCGCTCCGGTGGAATGGCGAGCACACTCAGAAGCCGATGCCGGTTTTCACGAACATGTTCCGGCCGGTCTCCCGTCCCCGATCCGAGGTTCAGGCTGTCGTAGGGATGGGGGCTCGTGCCGCCCGGCCGTGATGTGCACCAGACGCGGAGCTCGGGCGCCACGGCCCCGAGGGCGGGGACGGTGCCGAGCAGGATTCCGGATCGAGATATCCACTCCATGACATCGATAGTTTCGTTGACAACGCAGGGCCGGATAAGCATAACTGATACACGATTCTTTTCAAGCAGCTTCGGGAGGTACCATGCAGATTCTCGATGGATACCGGTGCAGCGGATGCGAACGGGAGGTTCCGGCCGGCTCCCGCGCCGGGGAGTGTCCCGCGTGCGCCTCTCCGCTCCTCGCCGTCTATGATCTGGGACTCGTACGGAAGAACGTCGACCGCATAGCATTCTTCGGTGATGGACCCGGTGTCTGGCGGTTCCGGCGGCTTCTCCCGCCGTTTCGCGAAGAGGTCTCGCTGGGTGAGGGAAATACGCCGATGCTGCACGCGCGGCGCCTCGGCTCGGCGATCGGTGCGCCGCGGCTCTTCATAAAGGACGAGTCCCGAAACCCCACCGGATCATTCAAGGCGCGGGGGATGGCCGTGGCGGTGTCGCGGCTGCGTGACCTCGGTCTCAAGAGAGCGTATCTTCCGTCGGCCGGGAACGCCGGTCTGGCACTGGCCGCATACGGGGCCGCCGCGGGGATCGACTGTACGATCTTCATACCCGTGGAAACCCCGCCGGGCGTCGCCGAGGAGTGCCGCGCCTACGGGGCGCGTGTCGAGGAGGTACCCGGTATACTTCCCGATGCGGCGCGGCGTATGGAGGCGGAGCCGCATCTCGAACGCGCCGCTGTTCTGAGCACCTTCCGCGAGCCGTGTCGCGTCGAGGGAAAGAAAACGATCGCTTTCGAGATAGCGGCGCAGTGTGGCCGCGAGTCACCCGATTGGATACTGTTTCCGACGGGAGGGGGAACCGGGATCGTGGCGATCTGGAAGGCGTATGAAGAGCTCGAATCATTGGGATGGCTGGAGGGCGCGAAGCCGCGTCTCGCCGTCGTGCAGTCGACCGGCTGCGCGCCGCTCGTCCGCGCGTTCCGGTGCGGCGCGGAATGTGCCGAACCGTTCGACAATCCGGTGACCGTTGCCTCCGGTATCCGGGTGCCCGCCACGCGTGCGGACCGGCTCATTCTCCGCGCACTGCGGGAAAGCAGGGGGGCGGCCGTGGCGGTTCCCGACGAGGAGATCATGCGGGCGGTGGGGGAGATTGCATCATCCGAGGGGATATTCCCATCACCCGAGGGCGCCGCCGCATGGGCGGGGTGCAAGGCGCTCGTGTCGGAAGGGACGATCGATCCATCGTCCCGGATCATCGTCATCAATACTGCGGGGGGCGCGCGGTACCGGTTCCTGCTCGATGCCTACCGGCGCGCCTGAACATGGTGGCCGCCGCCGTGCGTCGGAACGCAGCGGCATTTACCCCTGCAACCGAACCGATCGGGGATTCCGACAGACAAACACGCCGCTGTTCGTGTGTGCAGCGGCGTGATGTAATGTACGCTATCGTTTCGCCGTACGGCGGGGCGCTATTTTCTCTTGGAGCCACCGCTCCCGCCCGACGATCGGGATCCGCCCGATGATCCCGACCGGCTGCCGGATGACCGGGTCGGCGTGGACCGTCCGCTCGATGAGGCGCTGCGCCTCACGGTCGAGGGCGAGGACTGCCGCGTCGAAGAGCTCCTGTTGATGGATCGTGATGAGGACCGCGGCGATGTGTTATCGCGCTTGGCCGGTTTATCGACCGAGCGGGACGATTTCCCGGACTTCGATCTATCGACCGCCCTGCCCTTCGTGGATCCGCGTTCCGGGCTCGGCCGTTTCACGTTCCTGCCGGTATCGCGCCTCTCGGTCGTCCGTTCGGTTCCCCTCTGGATCGTCCTGCCCGAGCTGTCCTTCCTGAGACGCGGGTCCCGTGACTCCCGGATTTCCCTCGATCTCGTCGTCGATTCCCGGCGCGTCATTCTGTCGCGCCCATACACGACCCTCCGCTCGATGTCCCTGTTCCGGGCGGTCGTTCCATCATCCCGGTACCGGGTCGCGCGGGTCGTGACATCCCCCCGCCTCGCGCGGTCCGCGAGCCTCGATTTGTCCAGCATGGTTCTGTTGATCCGCGTACGCGCGGCCGTATCGAGGCGTTTCTGCGTCAGGCGGCTTGCGAGGATCGTTTCCTTGCGCCGTATGCGGTTGACCGTCGATGTGTAGTGCAGGTTGCGTTTCGCGAAATTCCGGTCGCCGTGGATGCCGCGGTAGCGGTAGTTGTCGGCGTAGCAGCCATCCCAGTCGTGCCACCGGTACGGATTCCAGTGGTAGGAGTATGCCCATTGGTAATAGTACGGATTGTACCAGGAGTAGAACGGCCAGTGGTAGTAATAGTAGTCGGTCCAGTAGAACGACCAGCCGAAATCCCACCACCAATCCATGTAGTAGGGGTAATGGTACGCGACGTAGTACCGGTAGTGCGGGTAGTACATGCGGTACGGGTAATCGGCGTCGGTGTAGTATATCGAGAGGTAGACGTTGCTGTCTTCGTTCTCGTCGTCCCAATCGTCCGTTGCCCGTTCCGCGTAATCGGACGAGGTATAGTAGTCCTCATCGACCTCCTCGCCCACGTGCCTGACCTGGTAGATTTCCGGGTACGGGTAATGCAGATCCTCCTCGTAGGCGGCCCGCTCGATTACGATCTCGGGGCATTCCATCGCATAGGGATCCGCTATCTTGTCCGTGCCGTGACACTTGACGCAGAGGTACCGCGGATAGTCCACCGTGCGGTTCACGTAGAAGTAGGTGTAGTCCGTTGCCGGATCCGCGTTCGCCGCATCGACCAGTACCTCTTCATCGATCATGTTGAAGGCGAGGAACGGATCCATGTCGATTTTGAGCTTTTTCTCCTCGGCGAGTTCTCTGCTCTGCGCGAGAAAGTAGAGTTCCTCTTCCTTGAGCATGTTGCGATCGGATACGGCGAATGCGTGAACATACTCGATGCCCGTCGTGCCTCCGACCTCCCAGTAGGTTCCCTCTCCCGGTTCGGGCAGAAAGTACACCGTGCGTCCCTTCACCATCTTCGGTTTGCCGTCCTCGGGGAAGAGCAGGTGTACGTATCCTTCGCTGTCGATGTTGTACAGCACGACGTACGCGTCCCTGCTGGTTTGGAAGGTGATATTGATAGCATGTCCCGGCTTCAGCACGGCGCCCTTGCCGCCTATCAGCCTCACGGACACATCGAGATCGTCCCCGGTGACCGCCGCGACGTTCCGCGATTTCTTCAACTCGAACGCACGGGCGAAGGAATTCATGGACAACAGGGACACGATCAGGACAGCCAGAAGGAAGAGCGTTAGCAGGCGTTTCATTGTTCTCACTCCTTCTCAGCAGGGGTGGTTTTGCGTTTTCCGTCAGATGTGGTTTTTCCGCGCCGGGGCGTCGGAAATCCCCACTCTTTCATAGTATAACCGTTATCGGCGTTTTTTACAAGGTCAACACACATCAAACAACCTTTCTCGATATCGTTCTTCGATTGAAAGGAGTGGCATATTCTGTTCCTGTATCCCCTCAGTATTCCCGCCCGCACCGGGGCAGAACTTTACTTGTTTGCTCACTGTATGTTACGTTCGAGCGGCGGGAAAGTTCCCGTTGGAACGCGATCCGCGGCGTTTCGCACAGTGGATACAGATTGAAACTAACTTGACCGCTATTGGGTACAATGGTAATGTGCCCCGTGACGTCGGGAAAGGAGGCTTCGCAATGGGGTTTGAGGGTGTTCCGATCTTTCTTCAGGTATCCGACAGTTTCTCCGGGCTGATTGCGCATACCGGAGCACTGGCGAAAACGATATTGGTGATTCTCGTCGTCCTGTCCGTCGTATCATGGACAATTATGGTGGAAAAATTTAGATTTTTCAGGCGGTCAAAGCGACAAGGAGCGCATTTTATTTCGTTGTTCAATGAAACAAAGCATCTGACCGGGCTCGATCACGGCCTGGAGCGGCTTCCCGACAGTGCGGAGGCCCAGCTGGTTTCCGCCGTCGTCAATGAAGGTAATGCCGATGAGTTGCGGGATCCCAACGTGATCGAAAAGTATCTCGACTCGACCATCACGCGGATCGTTTCAGATTGGGAATCATACCTCGTATTCCTCGCGACGACGGCTACGATATCCCCATTTCTCGGCCTGCTCGGAACGGTGTGGGGCATCATGAGCTCGTTTCTCAGTATGGGGGTTCGCGGCTCGGCGAACCTCTACGTCGTCGGTCCGGGTATCGCCGAGGCGCTCATCACGACGATCTTCGGTCTCGGAGCGGCGATCCCGGCGGTGGTCGGGTACAACTACCTACTCAGGGTGATTCGCCGCAAGGAGGACGAACTGCTGGTATTCGCCGCACGACTACGCGGCCGTCTCCTTGAAAGGCGGTAATTGCTCCAAATTGTGATGAGAGGAGAGATCGGGACCGTTTTGATCGAATGGTCCCGGTCAGGGAAACGAAGGGAGCATACATGAAGCGCACGCGTTATTCCTCACTGGCAGAGGTGAATATCACCAACCTTGTCGACGTGATGATGGTACTGCTCATCGTTTTCATGCTGACGGCGCCATTCCTCCAGGCGGGCGTCAGGCTCAATCTACCCAAAGCGGAAGCGAAGGTGATAGAGGAACAGGAGGGTGTGACGATCTCGGTCGACGCGAACGGGGCCATTTTCATCGGCAAACGCCCCGTTGCGTGGGAGGAGTTCGCGGCCGAACTGCGCAAAGAACTTGAAAGCAACCCGCCCCGTATATTTCTCCGCGGTGACAAGGATGCCCGGTACGGAATGATGATGCGGGTGATCGCGCGGATCAAGATGCTCGGTATCGAGGACCTCGGCCTCATCGCCGAGCAGGAGGATCTGTCGTAGCTCACGTGGTGGAGGGGCATGAGGCTTTCCCTTTTCATATCCATTCTCGTTCATCTCGTGATGTTCTGCGCCCTGTTCTATCTGTTCCGTGTGGTTCCCGAGATGCGATTGCCCCGGAGCATCTATTCCGTCAAGATACTGCAGCCGGTCGTGCGGGCGAAGCAGGAGGCGGCCGACGAAAAGCCGGTCGTGGTTGAGGAAAAGAAGGAAACAAAGCCTGCACCGGCGAAGCCGAAACCGAAAACAGAGAAGAAGAAAGAAGTGAAGAAGGAACCGGAGGCGCCGAAGCAGGAGGAACCGATGGACCTCTCCGTCGGCAAGGAGACGCCCGAGACGACATCTCTTGTCGTCGACGCGCCCCGCTTCCCCTTCTCGTACTACCTCGAGGCGATCGAACGCAAGGTGTCCCAGAACTGGTTTGCGGGCACGTCGGGCGGCCCCGAGGGACTGAGCTGCGTGGTGTACTTCCGTCTGGACCGCGACGGACAGGTGCGGGATGCACGGATCGAACGCGGCTCGGGCTCCTCCTATTTCGATCGGTCGGCACTCAGGGCCGTCCGCAGCTCGGCGCCGTTTCCACCGCTCCCCAAGGCGTTCGGTGATTCCTATCTTGGTATCCACTTCACCTTTGTTCAGAGGGATTGAACATGCGTGCACTGGTAATGATCATGGTACTCGCGCTGCTGCCCCGGGCGGTGTTCGCTCAGACCGATATCTACCTGCAGACCGAGAAGGGCGGCCGCGGCGAGATACCGATCGTGGTCAATGAGATCGAGCCGGCCGTTGCAACTGTCGACAGGATTGCCCGCTACATCACGACCGTGCTGATCAAGGATCTCGAATATACCGATGTCTTCGAGCCGATCCGTGTAACCGGCACGGTCGATTCGCTCGGGGGGGGAGTGACGGCGGCGGCGCTGTTCGAGGGGGCGTTGGCGCGAAGCGGGGAGGGGTACGTACTCGATGCGAACCTGCTCGATTTCTCCAGCAGGGAGATCATTTTCAGCAAACGGTACCGGTTCGAGCGGGACGCCGAGCGTGCGGTCGCCCACCGGCTGAGCGACGAGATCTGTTACTTCCTGATCGGTGAAAAGGGCATAGCGACGACGCGGCTGCTCTTCTGCAGGAGGGAGGGGGATGTAAAGAATCTCTTCGTTATCGATTACGACGGGAATGGAGAACGGCAGATCACCACGGGGGAACTCGCCGTTTCTCCCGTCTGGCTCGACGATCAGCGGTTCTGCTTCACGTCGTACCGGCGGGACAACCCCGATTGCTACCTCGTCGATCTTGCGCACGGAAAACGGTACATGATATCCCACCGGAAGGGTCTGAACGTGGCGGGGGATTACTTTCCCGGCCGCGACGAGATCACCATGTCGCTGAGCGTGAGCGGCAACAGCGAGATCTATCTCGTGAACTCGGCGGGAAAGATCGTGCGGCGCCTGACGAGGAACCGCGCCATCGACTGTTCGCCGGCGTGGTCGCCGAACGGGAACGAAATCGCCTTCGTGAGCGATCGGACGCTGACGCCGCAGATATACGTGATGGATCGTTTCGGCGGCGGCGTGCGACGCCTCT
Source organism: Patescibacteria group bacterium (assembly GCA_035529435.1). Lineage (GTDB taxonomy): Bacteria > Krumholzibacteriota > Krumholzibacteriia > Krumholzibacteriales > Krumholzibacteriaceae > DATKWS01. The sequence goes on along the minus strand of DATKWS010000113.1, from coordinate 49,539 downwards.
CGCGTCGCGGCTCGTACAATACATCGCCGGCATGGTCGCCGACCGGGGATGCGATCGCCTATGTCTCGCGGGAAAACGACCTGTACCGGTTGAGGCTCATCACCCCCGACGGCATGGTGGAGGACACGCTGTTCGAGGACTATCTGAGTTACGAGGATCCGGTATGGGCGCCGGATGGGAGGCATCTCGCGGCGACGGTGCGTTACGGCGGCAATCCGTGGATCGTGGTCATCGACACCGAGTCGGGGAACAAGCGCCGCCTCGTCCAGGGTGAATCGGCAGCCTGGTCCCTGCTTCCCGCGGACCGGGGAGAGGACCGGTAGCGGTTGCGGGCCGGCGATCGGGGGTGGTAAAAAAATATGTAATTTTCTGTTTTCAATCGGACGGGATATCGGTATGATACTCTCCGGTGCGATTCGCGCTCCGGCGCGATCGTGGTGATCCTCTCGGCGGGGCCGGCGGGAAGCGGATTGAAGGAGTGGCGCGCTTTCGTTCGAGAGGTCGAGGGAGAATGGTACGCAGAGAAGGGTGGGAGATCCTAAACACGGAGGTGAACTGGATGCCACGGTATGGATGGTTGGTAATCGTGCTCGCTCTCATGCTCGTGCTTCCTTCATGTGCCAAGAAGGTAACTGTTCCGGTGGAAGAGATGGAAAAACCGATCGAGGAGATCGCACCTCCTCCTCCGCCTCCCGTGGAGATGGAGGAACAGGAGCCCGTGGATATCGAGGAAGAAGAGATAGAGCCGATCGTTCTCAACGACATCTTTTTCGATTTCGACAAGTATGATATCAAGGCGGAATACAAAAAGGTACTGTCTCAGAACGCGGAGCTCATACTCGCTGACGTTGAGGCGAAGATCCTCATCGAGGGCCATTGTGATGAACGCGGAACCAACGAGTACAACCTCGCTCTGGGGGAGAAACGCGCGAAGGCGGTCATGGATTTCTACACCGCGTACGGCATTCCGAGCGTGCGCCTCTCCATGGTGAGCTACGGGGAGGAACGGCCCTTTACGTTCGGACACGACGAGACGGCGTGGGCGAAGAACCGCCGCGCGCACATGGTGATTCAGTAGCGACCGGATAATGTACATGAAGCGAAATCTCGGTGGAGCGTGCATGCTCCTGATTATGGGGACCGTCCTGTTCGGGGGCTGCTGGGGGCGCAAGTTCGTCCAGATGCCGCGCGAAACGATCGAGTCCTCGATCAAGATCGACTCGCTGCTGGGGGAGAATGCGAAACTCCAGCGGCGCGTCTACCTGCTCGAGAAGACGCTCGTGGAGCAGCAGCAGATCGGCCGGTCCTTCAACGCGCAGCTGAAGCTCGATCTCGAGGAACTCAAGGATCAGATCAATGCGCTCCAGCAGGCGCTCGCCGAGATGGGTGTTTCCAGCACCTACCGGTACGAGCCACGTCCACCGGCATCGGGAAGGACCGCGGTGGGCGATTCGTTGGGGGCCGGCGGCGGGATTGCGGGTGAGGGCGTAACGGGGGAGGGGGTGCCCGGCATCGATGCGATCCACCCCGACACGGCCGGTGTGACGACGGGTCCGGGACTCGCCGAGGCGGATACCACCCGGATCCGTTTGGGCGGCGGATCATCCGTTCCCCCACCGGAGGAGATTCACCGTCAGATCTACCTCGATTTCAGCCGGAGGGACTACCAGCTCGCGCTGGAGGAATCGGACGTCTTTTTCGACGCGTATCCCGACCATCCTCTCGGTGAGGAGGTTCGGTTCATACGGGGAGAGAGTTTTATCGAGCAACAGAAATACTTCGATGCGCTCAACGAGTTCGCCCTGATTCTCCAGCAGTACCCGCGGGGCAGGAAGGTGCCGGCCGTACTTCTCAGAATGGCCATTGCGTACGAACAGATCGGTGAGGAGGAGATAGCCGCCGGTGTGGTGAAACGGTTGCGCAAGGAATATCCCTACAGCGAGGAAGCCGCCATAGCCGAGGAGCGGTTTCAAGAACTCCTGGAAGACTAGGTGCACCGGATATTCGTGGAGCGTGTATGACGAGGAATTCTCTTCCCGAGCGGGGTGCTTTGCGCGAGGGATGTGAACGATACGGTGCGGTTCAGTGATCATCTTCCTCTTGTTGCGCTGGTTGCCGTCCTGCTCTTCTTTTCGGCATTCTTCTCCGGTTCGGAAGCGGCGTTTTTCTCCCTTTCGCGGTTCTCCGTTCTGGAACTGGAGAGTGGGGGGAAGCGCAGGCGGGCGATCGCGGCGCTCCTTCGCGAGCCGCGCATGCTCCTCGTTACCATACTCTTCGGCAATCTTCTCGTGAATATCGCGAGCACGAGCGCCGTCACGGCGCTCGCCATAAGCCTTTTCGGGGAAAAAGGCGTCGGGTTCGCGATGATCGTCATGATCTTCCTGATCCTCGTTTTCGGCGAGATAACGCCGAAGAGCCTCGCCATGAAGAACGCCGTCACCTTCGCCGTGGCGGCGGTACCGCTGCTGAGGCTTCTCATGATCGCTTTGACGCCGGTGCGTCTGATCCTCAACGGCATCGCCGGAATCGCCGTCGATCGGAGCCGGCGCATCTTCGGCGACAGCAGTGATGTATACGGCGCCCGCGAGCTCGCCACGGCGGTGGAACTGGGGCACCACGAGGGATTGTTCGATCGCTTCGAGACGCAGCTCCTCACCAAACTCTTTCTTTTCAGCGAGACGACCGTGCGAGAGATCATGACGCCGCGGGTAGAGGTCTTTTCTCTCGATGTGGGCACGGGCCTCAACGAGACGATCATCCAGGTACGTGACCGCGGATTCAGCCGCATTCCCCTCTACGAGGGGCAGAGCGACCAGATCGTCGGCTTGCTCCTCGCGAAGGATCTCCTGCGCTATTCGCGTGAGGAGCGCGTCTCGCTTCGAGATATCATGCGTCCCGCACTCTTCGCTCCGGACAGCAAGAAGATACGGGAGCTCTTCGGGGAGCTGATCGCGGCGAGACAGCACATGGTCATGGTCGTCGACGAGTTCGGATCGTTCGACGGCATTGCGACGCTCGAGGATATCCTCGAGGAAATCTTCGGCCAGATCCGCGACCGTCGCGAACCACGTGTCGAGGAGTTCCTTCGGAGCGGTGATAACAGCATCGTCGCCGAGGGATCGATGCTTCTCAAGGATCTCAACGAGATATTCGAGACCACCCTGGATTCGCGTGAGGTCGAAACGGTCGCGGGATATCTCGTCGAGCATATCGGGAAGATACCGCGGGGGGGGGAATCGTTCATATTCGAGGGCTTCAGGTTTCTGGTACTTTCGGCCGAACCGACGCGGATCAACAAGATCAAGATAGAATGGATTGCCGATGCGGGGGAGTGGGATGTCGCCACTTAGCGCCGTCATACTGGTTGTCGTGACATTGCTGCTCGCCGCATTTTTCGCGGGTTCGGAGACGGCCGTCGTTTCCTGCAGCAAGGTGCGGCTGCGCCACCGTGCCAAGCAGGGCTCGTGGCGGGCGCGCGTGCTCGAACGCATGCTCGCATCTTCCGAGTGGTTCTTCAGCGTCGTGCTCGTGGGGACGAACATATCGGTGATCGTGTGCACGGCCGCCGCAACGACGCTCGCCGTTTCGCTGTTCGGTTCTTCCGGCGCGGTCGTGGCGACGATCGTCATGACCCCGCTCATCCTGATATTCGCCGAGGTGATACCGAAATCGGCATTTCTCTACCATGCCGATCGCGTCTCGATCATCACCGCCCCGCTACTCCAGATCATGTCGTACGTTCTGTGGCCGCTCGTTTGGACCGCGACCGTTCTCGCGCGGTCGCTCCTCCGTCTTTCGGGTGCCCGCGAGCAGCATTTCAACCTCATCTCCTCGCGCGAGGAACTGATCTACCTGTACCGGCGGGGCAAAGAGGAGGGAGCGGCCGAGCGGAAGGAGCGTCTGATCATCGACAGGATATTCCGATTCAGGAGCGTCGATGCACGGGAACTGATGGTGCCCCGCGATCGGGTTGTTTTTTTCCCGGTGACCGCATCGGTCGGCGAGGTGGTTGCCGAGGCGAACAAACACACCTTCTCGCGGTTTCCGATCACCGCGGCCGGGAATGAGAAACGTGTCGTCGGCGTCGTGTCGCTCTTCGATCTCCTCGGCCTCGATGGGGGCGAGTCGCTCGAGACGGTCATGCAGCCTCCCCCGTTCGCGAATCAGGACGACTCCGCCGAGCGGCTCCTCATCATGATGAAGGAGATATCGTTCCATATGGCCATCGTCGTGGACGAATCGCATGAATTCACCGGCGTCGTCACGCTTGAGGACGTCATCGAGAACGTCATGGGGGATATCGCCAACGAGTACGAACAAAGGGGATAGGATGCCGACGGATCGCTTCTATCCGCTTCCCGTGGAACCGGGCAAACGCCGTATGACGATTCTCGCCGAGGGGTGTTTTTCACCCCTCGGCGCGAAGACGGCCGTGTGCCTCATCCGGTACATCCCGGACGAGGTGGTCGCCGTCATCGATTCCAGCCGCGCACCCTCCACGGTCCAGGAGGCGCTCGGATTCGGGGGGGACATCCCGATTGTATCCTCGCTGGAGGCATCGCTCGCCCATGATCCCGATATGCTCGTTTTGGGAACGGCGCCGCGCGGCGGCATGTTGACGGACGGGGAACGGACCGTGATCGTTGCGGCGCTCTCGGCGCGTCTCCATGTAATAAACGGCATGCACCGGTTTCTCAACGAGGACGGAGAGCTCGTCCGGCTGGCCCGCTCCGCCGGCGTCGTCATGTGGGATGTGCGCAGGCCGCCGCCGGACCTCGGTGTCTCATCGGGCGAGGAGTGTCCGTTCTGCCCGGTGATACTGACCGTCGGTTCCGACTGCAACACGGGCAAGATGACCTCGGCGATGGAGATCGTGCGCGGGCTCGCATCCCGCGGCCGCCGGGCCGGATTCGCCGCGTCGGGCCAGACCGGTATCATGATAACGGGAAGCGGCATACCGGTTGATCGCGTGGTCGCGGATTTCATCGGCGGGGCGACCGAGCGGCTCATCCTCGAGAACGCCGCGGGGAACGATTACGTGATTCTCGAGGGCCAGGGATCGATCATTCACCCGGGGTACGCGGGGGTCACGGTGGGTATGATGGCCGGTGGGCTGCCCCGCGGCTTGATCCTGTGTCACCAGCCGACGCGGACCGTCGTTCGCAACTACACGGTTCCGATACCGCCGCTGCCGGCCCTCATAGCATTATACGAGGAAGCGATCAGGGGGATCAGGAAGGTTCCCGTTGTGGGACTTGCCCTCAACACATTCGATCTCGATGAGAAGAGCGCGCGCGAAGCCGTCGCCGGCGCGCACGCGGAGACCGGCCTCCCCGCGACGGATCCGGTCAGGTTCGGCGCCGACGGGCTGGTCGATGCCATTGTCGGGATGTAGCTTCGGACCGATCGCTCAATCCGGAGGATTGTACCGGAGGATGGTGCCCCATTCACCGACCGCGAAGAGGTTGCCGTCCGGGTCCTCCCAGATGCCGGTGAACGTGATGGGGAGACGGCTCGAGATATCGCTCCATTCGGTGCCGTCGTAGCGGATGACGGTTCCGGCCGACCCCGCCGAGAAGATGTGCCCAGCGGATGTTCCCCAGATACAGGTGAGATCCTTCAGGGTGCCGGTTTGCATCTCCATCCAATTCGTCCCGTTGTAGTGCACGATCGTGCCCATGCTCCCCGCGGCGAAGATATCATCGGGCGAGCTGCCCCATATGTCGATGAGGAACTGGAACGTGTTGCTCGTTCTGCCGCTCCACCCCGATCCCCCGTAGTACAGGAGCGTGCCGACATCGCCGGCGGCGTACACATCGTCGCCGGCGCTGCCCCAGACTGCGTACAGGTTGTTTGACGTGATCGTCGCCATCGTGCTCCACGCCGTACCGTTGTAATGGACGATCGTGCCGAACAGTCCGACGGCGAAGAGATCGTCGCCGGCGCTTCCCCATAGGCCGGCGAGCCAGTACGGTGTACCACTCGGCATCGGGCTCCAGTCCGCGCCGTCGTAGTGCAGGATGGTGCTCGGATTCTCGATGACGAAAATAGCGGAACCGGAAAATCCCCAGATGTCATTGAGCGCCGATGAATTGCCGGTTGCCATCGTGCTCCAGGCGGATCCGTCGTAATGGAAGATTGTTCCATTCCTACCCACGGCAAAGGCGCAGTTCGTCGTGTCGCCCCAGAGCGCCGTCAGGTCACTCGCCGTGATCCCCTCGATCGAGATTGTCCAGCCGGCGCCGTAGTCCGTAAGGATCGTACCGACCGAACCGGTGGCACTCGCTTTACCGCCGTCGCCGCACCAGACTCCGTGAAGGTCGTTCTGCGTGCCGGCGGCTTCGGCATTCCAATCGGTTCCATCGAAGTGGAGAATCGTTCCGTCGTCCCCTACCGCATAGATGTTGTCGCCGTCGTCGCCGTGCACGCCGGTGAGGTGGTGCGATGTCGGCGTCACCGTGCCGCCCGTACCGCTCTGAATGTCGTACGTCATGATCGTGCCGTTCGTCCCGGCGATGAACCACTCACCGTCGGCGCTGATCCAGACGGAACGAAAATGCTCGGAGGCACTGGTCGTGACCGTTTCCCATGAGGCGTTGAAGTATCGGCGTACCGTACCGTTGTCGCCCACGGCCACAATACCCGACGGGCCGCCCGCGATACCGTGCAGATGCTCGTTCGTGCCGCTTGCCATCTCGGCCCAACCGGTCCCGTCGTAGTGGAGGATCGATCCCCACGCCCCCACCGCGTAGACATCGTCCCCGGCGGTACCCCAGACACCGTACAGATCGAACGGCACCCCGCTGTTTATTGCGAGCCATTCACTCCCGTCGTACCTGAGAATCTTTCCTCCCTCACCGACGGTGTACATCTCGGATCGATCCACCCCCCAGACGGCGTACAGGTCCTTCGTCGTGCCGCTCCGCATGGCACTCCAGCGCTGACCGTCGTAATGCATGATGACGCCGCTCGCCCCGACGGCGTAACGGTCACGCGCCGAGGCAGCCCAGACGGCGTTGAACGTCACGCCCGTGGTGATGATCTCCCAGGGCGGTTCCTCGGTCTCGGGTGAGGGCCGCGGTCCGGTCGAGTCGTCGCTGCACGAGCACGCCAGTACGGCGATGAGTGAAACGAGGGCGAAGAGCGGGACCGAGGTCAAGGTTCCGTGTTTCATGCGAGGCGCTCCTTTTCGAACGTGCCGGTGGGGTTATTCTGCGGTCGGCGTCGAGGAGTCCGATACGGTTCGTTGATCATGTGGCGGACTGTTCCTTCGCAACCGAAATATACAAAATGCGGAGTTCGAGACAAGCTTAAAACAAGCTCAAAATCTTTGTACGACTCGATGGCGACCATTTCCGTGTACGCCCGCCGCTCCGGTCAGAACGAAAATACGGCACCGGCACTTATCGAATAGTAACCTGTCGATTCCTCATCCGTCGCCACCACGGTGTACAGAGGTAGAATCTCTATGTACCCGATATCGATTCCCGCTCCGAAAGTCACGCCGATCCTGTCTTCCGATCTCTTGCCGGTGTATGTTTCGGTCCGGCCCGCATACGAGGCCGTGATCGCCGTTTCCGCATCCATGATGTACAATCCCACCCCGATCTGCGCAAAGAAAGTGACGGGGGATGCCTCGCTCGCCGGTGCGAGAAATCTCAATGACGGCGCGATCTCCACGGCGGATCGTGAACCGGAGACCTCCCAATCGATGCCGGCATATCCGAGATCACCGACAAGCATATCATCATCGGGCGTCCACCGGTTGTACGACACGCGCACTCCCAGCATGACGTACGATGATATCGTGAAGAAACCGTTCCCACCGGCGGTGAATCCCCGATTCCAGTACTCGCTTCCATCGCCGGTCAGGCCGGCGATCCCCCCGTTGATGCTGAAAGCGGCCTGCCGGGCCCGCGTACCCACCGGGATCGCGAAGGCGACGAGCAGTCAGGCCACGAGTGCGGTAATCGAATTCGGCTTCATGCACCACCCTCCTCCCGGTGAGCATTCTTTCCGGTACTGCTTCTCTGGTGTTCGCATGGAACGGCACACCGGCTGCGTATGCAAACAACCGTTCTTCTGAACCCCCTTTCCAACGTGAAGTGTGCCGTCGGACTTCTGCATGACATTTGAGTTGTGAAAGTTAGATTAGATAATAAGGCAACGGGCACGGCACCTGTCAAGAAATTATGACATTTTCTGATGGTCACTCGCTCGTGTGGAGAGTTCCGGACGCCGTCTTGACCCCGGTGGCCCGGTCGTTGCGTCGCGGCATTTTCTGTTTGACGGTAAGGGATTCCGCATGCCAGATCCGCTTGTTGTACTCGAGAACGGCGCGATCGGAGGAGAACTTCCCCATCCGGGCGACATTCAGAATCGCTTTCCGCGTCCAGATGCGCCGGTCCGGGTAGGTTGCGTACGCCCGCTCGCGGCAGTGCCGGTAACTCTCGAAATCGGCGAGAACGTAGTACGGATCTTTCTGCGTGAGGTAGTCGGCGAGGGAACGGAACAGGTCGGGCGCCTCGGGCGAGAAGAAACCGTCGTGGACGAGGCTGACGGCGCGGACGAGAACGGGGTCGTTCCGGAGATACACGCGTGGATCGTATGATGTGCGCAGTTCTTCGACCGCTTCGGGCGCCAGCCCGAAGGCGAAGAAGTTATCGGAGCCGGCCTCCTCCATGATTTCGAGGTTCGCGCCATCGAGGGTGCCGATCGTGAGCGCGCCGTTCAGGGCGAATTTCATGTTACCGGTACCCGAGGCCTCGAATCCAGCCGTCGAGATCTGCTCGGCGATGTCCGCGGCGGGGATCACCTTTTCGGCCAGCGAGACGCGATAGTTGGGAAGGAAAACGACCTTGATCGTCTGGTTGGTCGCCGGATCGCGATTGATCAGCTCGGCAACGTGGCAGATCAGCCGTATCACCATCTTGGACGTATAGTAATCGGGCGCCGTCTTGCCGCCGAAAATGAAGGTGCAGGGATACATGCCGAATTCTCGATCCTCCTTGAGGCGCAGCCAGCAGTGGATGACATGGAGGATGTTGAGCAGTTGCCGTTTGTATTCGTGAATACGCTTGACCTGCACATCGAAGATCGTGGCCGGATCGATGTCGAATCCCGTGATATTCCTCGTGAGGGCGGCGAGGTCCTCCTTGTTGCTTTGCTTGATCTCGTGGAATCGGGATTGGAACGCATCCTCCTCGGCGAATTGCTCGATCCGCCTGAGCTCCTCGAGGTCCTTGATCCAGTGCTTGCCGATGCGCTCCGTGATCAGCGCGGCGAGGCGCGGATTGGCCGCGAGGAGCCACCGGCGGGGTGTGATGCCGTTCGTTATGTTCTGGATTACCCCGGGAGCGATATCCTCGAAATCGCGAAACACCCTGCTCCTCAAGAGGTGCGTGTGGAGTTCCGACACGCCGTTCACCGCGTGGGAACCGACGATGGCGAGGTGCGACATGCGGATCTTCTTCTCCGGGTCCTCCTTGATGATCGACATGCGGCGGAGCCGGTCGGTATCCCCGACGTAGTGAACCGAGACATCCCGGAGAAAGCGGCGGTTTATCTCGTAGATGATCTGGAGGTGGCGGGGCAGGAGTGCGCCGAACATCGCGACGGGCCACTCCTCGAGCGCCTCGGCAAGGATCGTGTGGTTTGTGTAGGCGCATGTCCGCTTCGTGATGTGCCACGCCTCGCCCCAGTCGAGGCGGTGCTCGTCCATGAGGATGCGCATCAGTTCCACTATGGCGAGCGAGGGGTGGGTGTCGTTGAGCTGGATGGCCGCCTTCTCGGGAAACGTGTCGAACGAGAGGTGCTTGACGAGGTACCGCCGTACGATATCCTGTACCGAGCAGGATACGAAGAAGTATTGCTGCTTGAGCCGGAGCTCCTTGCCCAGGAAATTATTGTCGTTCGGGTAGAGAACCTTGGAGATATTCTCCGAGAGGTTTTTCTCCTCGACGGCCTTGAGGTAGTCGCCGTGCTGGAAGTAGGTAAGATCGAAATCCTTCGAGGCGCGTGACGACCAGAGCCGGAGCGTATTGACCGTCTTGTTGTCGTACCCGCAGATCGGCGTATCGTAGGCGATGCCGACGACGTCGCTCGTGTCGACCCATTCGACCTTGAGCCGTCCGTCCGGCCACACCGCATCGTGCGTCCTCCCGTAGAACTTGACGGTGAAACTGTACTCGGGCCGTTCGATCTCCCATGGATTTCCGTACTTCAGCCAGGCATCGGGAAGCTCGACCTGGCCGAGATCCCGGATCGCCTGCTCGAAGATACCGAACTCGTACCTGATCCCGTAGCCGTAGGCGGGTATCTCGAGGGCCGCCAGCGAGTCGAGAAAGCACGCGGCGAGCCGCCCCAGCCCGCCGTTCCCGAGCCCGGCGTCCGGTTCCTGTTCGACGAGATCGTCGAGGTCGAGGTGGAGATTCTTCATCGCCGTGCGTGCCTCATCGTACATCTCGAGATTGATCAGGTTGTTGATGAGGGCCCGCCCCATGAGGTACTCGGCGGAGAGGTAGTAGACGCGCTTGACGTCCTGGTCGTAGTATGACTGCTGCGTGCGTATCCATTGCTCGATTATACGATCGCGCGCCGTGAGGGCGAGCGAATGGAACATGTCGCGCATCGTGGCGGTGTACTTATCCTTCGAGAGAGAATACTCGAGATGGTTGGCGAAGTCGTACATGATGCTGCGGGAATCGGTGCCCTTGTGGAATATTCCCCATTTCTTGAATAGATCGCCGTTCTTCATACCGCCTCCCTCTCCGTCGAGCATGGTCACGCGCGTCGTTTTCCCGTAGTATCCGCCCGATCCCGCCTCATTGCCAGGGGAAAATGGCGACACGGGAAGATTTCACTCCCCGCCCGCCGCGACGGTCCGGTATGATGCCGGTGCATGCGGTCGGCGCCGCGAAAGGAGCGCGGACTTCCGATCGTGTGCGGCCGCGATCAGCACTGCGGCCGCTGGAGGCGGAGACGGGAGGAGAATGGAGCCGGGCGCTCCGCGTGATGGAGATGGGTGTCACGATATACAACAAACGGGCGGTTCTTGATGTGGGGGGGGAGGGGGCGACCGATGCTCCCCTCGTGTTTCACCGAAAGCTCCCTGCGTACCGTGCGACACCGCTGGTGGATCTCGGTGAGTCCGCGGCGCGGCGTTTCGGCGTCGGGCGGGTATGGATCAAGGACGAATCGGAGCGGCTCGGTCTTCCCGCGTTCAAGATCCTCGGCGCCTCCTGGGGCGTCTACCGGGCGATAGCGGAACGTGCCCCCGGTCTCGTCGGCGGATGGGATACCCTTTCGACGTTGCGCGAACGCCTTCGTGCCCTCGGCCGCATCACGCTGGTCACCGCCACGGACGGCAACCACGGGAGGGCGGTCGCACGGGTCGCCGCGTGGTTCGGATTCGGCGCGCGCGTTTTCATGCCGGCGGCAACGATCGTCGAACGGATCGGGGCGATCGAGTCCGAGGGAGCAGTGGTGACCGTCATCGACGGCGACTACGATGCGGCAGTGGCTGCCGCCGCCGGGGCCTCCACCCGCGGCGGCGATTCCGGGTCGTGGCTGATCCAGGATACCGCGTGGGCCGGATACGAGACGATTCCCTCGTGGATCGTCGAGGGGTACTGGACACTGTTCTGGGAGATCGAGGAACAGCGTGCCGCGCTCGGGGCGCCCGATCCCGATCTCGTCATCATCCAGATCGGCGTCGGCTCTCTCGCCGCATCGGCCGTTCGTTTCTACCGGGCGGGGAAGAGACGCTCGCGGCCCCGGATCGCCGGAGTGGAGCCGGAGGGTGCGGCGTGCGCGTTCGCCTCGATACGGGCCGGACATCCCGTCACCGTACCCGGGCCGCACCGGTCGCACATGGCCGGTCTCAACTGCGGGACGCTCTCGAGCATCGCGTGGCCGTACATCGACCGTGGAATCGATGCGTTCGTCACGATCGGCGATGAGCGCTGCTTCGAAGCGCTGCGGTACCTCGCCGCGAGCGGCGTCACCTCGGGCGAGTCGGGCGCTGCGGGTGTCGCCGCGCTCATGGAGCTGTGCTCGAGCAAGAATGGAGAGGGCGTGCGCGAGGCGCTCGGGCTCGATCGATCGAGCGTGATCCTCGCGATCTCGACCGAGGGAATCACGAATACGGCGCTGTACCGGCGGATCGTCGGTGATCTATCACCCCGTTGAATCGTGGGGGACCTACCGGTTCAGTCCTTGCATATGCGGAGAAAGTTGCAGGTGTTGCATCTTCCGTTGACGATCGCCGGGAAGTGATCGGCCGCCGTCGGTTCATTCCGCTCACGGTCGCCGCCAACGAGTACCGACGAGAGCTTCGCGATTCCACCCGCGATATGGGTCCTGAAACGTTCGATCATCTCCTCACGGACGGCGTGCTCGGTAACGGTCCCGCCGCGCAGCAGGTTGACCTCGTAGAGCCTGATCATGTCCGCCGGCACCGAGAGCACCGTCGCCGCATAGTACCCGTACACGCCGAGCTGAACCGCCGCATCCGGCTCCTTGTGTTCGGCGCCGTCCCCCGGGCGGGAACCACGGTTCGTCTTCCAGTCGACGATGCAGAGCGTACCGTCGTTATCCCGGAAGAGAAAATCGGTTTTTATATAGACGGTGACGCCGTCGAACGAGAAGCTCTGCGAGAACTCCGCGTGATCGAGATCCTCGACGACCCAGCGGCTGCTGTCGGTCTCCGCGGCTCGCCGGAGCATGGGACTCTGGAACAACCCCTCGATCGCCTGCACGCACTCCGTGCGCGCCCGCTCGATGAGCCCCGGATCGAGAATTCTTCCGTACTCGTGTTCGAACAGGGCAAGCCAGTCTATATTGAGCTTGCCTCCACGCTTTTTCGGTTCCGTGAGGTATCGCCTGGATTCCGAGAAGGCGAGCTGGTGCTGAAAGCGCTCGTTCATGTATTTCACGACATCCCGCAGGTCGGGGATCCGTCCCTTCCTCCTCATCGATTGCAGGACCTTGCCGGCGATGTAGTGAACGAGTTGACCGCGCCAGAGCGGGAGGGAGACGAGGCGCTTCAGCTTGAATGCTTCCCGCGCGACTGCGGGTGCACCGGCATTCCAGCCGTTCCAGCTGAGGTAGTAGTGGAGGTAGTACCGGCGCATACACGCATCGAACATCGATTCGCGCGAAAATGACCAACCGAATCGATTACGGAACGCCATGATCGTATCATGCCGGATAGGAACACCACGCCGGTGAACCGGCCGCCGGAGCGGCACGATACCCCGCTCTACTTCCTGTCGAAGACTCCCCGGTAAATTCTGTTCTCGAGGCGGTAACTCTCGAATTCGTAATCGAATTTCGACGCCTTTTTACCGCGAAGGGCGACTGCGTTATCGGTGTACATGTAGAAATGCAATTTGTTCTTCGAACGCTGTTGCGCGAACCTGGACATCTCCGCCGCGCCGAAGATCCACACCCGCAGGGTGCTGAGGTCGACACAGACGATAAAGTCGGCCTCGTTCTTGATCGGTATCCACCAGTCGAGGGCCTCCTTGCCTTTGCCGCCCGCCTTCTTCGGCCTTAAATTGGTGACGACGAGAACCCCGAATTTCCGTTTCGGCTTGGTCAGTTGTACTTCGAGATCGATGATCCCCTCGGCCGTCTCGCAGGTGATACCCTCTCGCAGAAATAGGGATTGCACGAGTATCATGCCTGCATACCCGATCCTGTTTTTCTGTATCCGTTGCATGTCCTGCTCCTTTCCCGTAAAGTCGAATGCTATACATATTGAGAAGAAACCGGTGTCATGAACACGAAGTACATCTCGTCGGAACTATACCATCAAAACATGATCCGTGCAAAGATTTATTATAAATTATCTCGGTTAACCGGTATCGGGCCTGTATATATAAATAATTATGATCTATCCGGAATATGGCGCGGTGCAATAGCATGGTAATCGGCGGACGCCCGCATCCGTATACAAATAAAGAACTTCGTTGTTGTCATGCGTAAGCGACGCGATTATAATGAACCGCGTGTACGGGAATCGGACGATGGAATAATCACCGGCTGTTTTCTCACCGTCCGCGTGGAGGGAATCACGAGCGTCATTCGTGGAACGCCGGAATGGAATCGAAACGATGCTGCACTACGACGAACCGGTCTACCGTCCGCCCAGCGAGGCGCGTTCACTGATACTCCAGGCGACGATCGGCTGCTCCCACAACGGGTGCCGCTTCTGCTACATGTACAAGGGGAAGCGTTTCAGGACAAAACCGTGGGACGAGCTGCGGGCCGATATAGACGCGGCCGCGCGGCTCCGGCCCGATACGCGGCGGATCTTTCTCGCCGATGGGGATGCGCTCGTGCTTTCGGTCGAAAAACTCGAACGTATTCTCGAATATATCGGTCAATCGTTCCCCCGCCTGCAGAGGGTCGCCGCGTACGCGACGCCGCAGAACCTCCTCTCGAAGACGGCGGCCGGATTGCGCGGGCTCCGTGAGAAGGGGCTCTCGATTCTCTACTACGGAGTCGAAACGGGAGATCCCGATCTCCTCGCGCGGATCGGCAAGGGGGCCACCCCCGCGGAGATGATCGAGGGGTGCCGGCGGGCGCACGAGGCGGGGATGAAGCTCTCCGTCACCGTGATTCTGGGACTCGCCGGCAGGGGCGGACTGGAGCGCCACGCCGCAGCGACGGCCCGCCTCGTGAACGGCATCCAGCCCCGCTATCTCTCGGCGCTGACGCTGATGCCCGGCCCGCACGGGGAGCGATACGCGCGCGCAATGCCGCCGCATTTCTCGTTCAGCACGCCGTTCGACAACTGCAGGGAGCTCGGCCGGATGATCGAGGGCCTCGAGACGGAGCGGTGCATCTTCCGGAGCAACCATGCCTCCAATTATCTTGCCCTGGCGGGGACCCTCATGAAGGACAGGGAACGGCTCCTCGCGGAGGTCGCGCTGGCGCTGGAGAGACCGGAGCAATTTCTCCGAAACGAATGGATGCGTGGATTGTGAGTGGGTGCTAGCGCTTCACCAGGCGGCGTATCCAGGAATCGAAGTAGTAGCAGTCGTAATCGACACGGACGCCCCCCCAGCGTTCCTTGTAATCGATCAGTCCCTGCGCGTCGTGGGGCGATGCACCGAGGTTCACCTGCTTCACCCCCGCTTCCACTCCCCGCTGGATCGCATCGGCGAGCAGTACGTGGTTCGGTTTCAGGTGCCGGCTCTTGTAGTCCGATACCGTCTGCCAGTTGAAGAGGGACCGGTTGAAGATGAAGTTGATACAGGAACCGATCATCGCGCCTTCCGAGATCAGGCAATTCCAGTAGAGCGTATCGGAATCCCCGAGGTACCGCAGGATGCCCGCGAAGAATTCCTTGCTGTAGAGCGGTCTCCTGCGGCCGTGGCGTCCCTCGGTCAGTTCGTAGAGTGCGAAAAACTCGTCGAGCTGTTCGCGGCTCGTGAGGCGCTGGATGTCGGTTTCCGCCCGCTGGCCGGCGCGTATGTGCCCGTTGACCTTCTTGTCGGGCGGATTGTGCTCCTCGTTTCCGTTGAGGCTGATGATGTGCGTGAAACACCGCTCCCGCCTGAGTGGCGATGTGGCAAGGCCGTCGAGGGTACCGTCGAAGTCGGTGATTGCGATTCTCGAGAATCTGTGCTCCCGCAGGTAATCGAGGAGATAGCGGTAAAAATCCGTGCGCCGGTCGGCGCCGAGCGAGGGATCGAATACCGCTTCGCCGTATGTGCCGAACGGCATGGCGTAGAATGAGCGCAGCCCGAAACGCTTCGTGACGATCGCCGGCATGCCGGCCACGAGAACGCCGTTTTCAAATCCGCACAGGAAGATGCCTTCGACGCCGGGTGAGAGACCATCGATGCAGATCCTCATCCACTGGTGGGTATGAAAAAACGAGCCGTTCCGCGAGAGTTTCTCCCAGGCCGGCTTGTCGAGAGACTGATAATCGAGTACCGTGCAATCCATATATTCGGTCGGCTGCGCCTCTACGGTTATGGGAAGAGAATCATGGTTCATCACAAACTACCCAGTGCGAATGTAATAGATACCATCAATCAAGTCAACGGCCAAGCCTTTTCTTGCGTGTGTGCCGGAACGCCGGCGGGACGGAGGTGCTCCCCCGGGAGAGCCGTAGCGCACAATGACCGCATTCCACCGGGCCGCCGGACCGCGAATCTGAAAGAGAATCCCCTCTATCCGGGGAATGAGCTTGATTTTTTTCAGGGCCCGTAGTACATTTCCCCCGATTTTTCCCATTACCGGCCGGTGCGGAAGAGATTGACCGCATGATGGATAGATAACCGGGCGAGGACCTGTGGTAAAACTTCTCCTCATCATTATCAGCGCCGTTCTGGTCAATAACTACGTCTTGCTGCGATTCCTCGGACTCTGCCCGTTTCTCGGCGTATCCCGCCGGTTCCAGACGGCGGCGGGAATGAGCGGCGCGGTGGTGTTCGTCATGACGATGGCGTCGGTCGCCACGTGGCTGATCTACCGGTTCGTCCTTGCCCCCTTCAATCTCGTCTACCTGCAGACCGTGACATTCATCCTCGTCATCGCGAGTCTCGTGCAGCTCGTCGAGCTCGCGCTCCAGAAATTGAGCCCGGCCCTCTACAAGGCGCTCGGGATCTACCTTCCCCTCATAACGACGAATTGCGCCGTGCTCGGTGTGGCGGTGCTGAATATACAGAAGGAGTACTCGCTGCTCGAGACGACGGTGTTCGGTTTCGGGGCGGCGGTCGGATTCGGACTTGCAATGATCCTGTTCTCGGGACTCAGGGAGCGGATCGATCTGTGCGATACGCCGCTGCCGTTTCGCGGCACCGCGATCGCCCTGATCACGGCCGGGCTCCTGTCCCTCGCATTTATGGGATTCACGGGACTCGTGAAGATCTGAGAGGAATGCCTGCACCATGCTGACCGCCATCATCGCACTCGCCGGTCTCGCGCTCATCGCCGGCTTCGGGCTCGCGCTGGCGGCCCGCGCCTTCGCGGTCAAGGTCGATCCCAAGGTTGAAGAGATCGAGGAGGCGCTTCCCGGCGCCAATTGCGGCGCATGCGGGTTTCCCGGCTGTTCGGAGCTGGCACGCCGCATCGCCGAGGGAAAGGCCGGGGTCGACGCCTGCCCGGTCGGCGGCGGGGCCGTCGCGCAGCAGGTGGCACGCATCATGGGTATCGAGTACGAGGGGGGCGGTGTGCGGAAGGTTGCGCTCGTTCTCTGCAACGGCGACGACCAGGTCGCCCGGAAGCGATTTTTTTACAATGGAGTGTACGATTGCACCTCTGCGGCGATGCTGTTCGGCGGAGACAAGGCGTGTTCGTACGGGTGCCTCGGACTCAGGACCTGCGCCGGTATCTGCCCCTTCGGTGCGATCGAAATGCTGCCGAGCGGTCTCGCGCGCGTCGATCCGGAGAAGTGCACGGGGTGCACCACGTGTGTCGGCGCCTGTCCCAAGGGGATCATCAAGATGGTCCCCTACGAGAGGACGGTCCACATCCTCTGTTCGTCTCACGACAAGGGGGGCAAAGTCCGCAGGTACTGCCAGGTGGGGTGCATCGGCTGCCAGCGCTGCGTCAAGGAGGCCCCCGAGGGGGCGATCGTCATGGAGGACAACCTCGCCGTGGTGAATTACGAGGCCGAGATTCCCGCCCTGGTGGCCGGGGTATGTCCGATGAATACGATTCATGCGGGCGGTGCGGACATCCCCGATGAACGGCATGCGGTGGGGGGTGAGGGGTAATGGCGTATGGAGCGTTTGCCGGGGGCGTGCATCCCGCGTACAACAAGGAGCTCGCCGACCGGAGGGCGATAGAGGAGATGCCCCTGCCGGAGCAGCTCGTCGTTTATTTCACGCAGAACCTCGGCGCACCACCGGAACCTATTGTCAAGAAGGGCGATACGGTGCGTAAAGGGCAGGTGATCGCGGAGGCGAAGGCGTTCGTGTCCGCCCCCGTCCATGCACCCACCTCGGGGACCGTGAAGTCGATCGACATGTTCCCGCATCCCGTCGGCACCGATATGCCCGCCGCGGTAATCGAGCCCGACGGCGAGGATGCATGGGCCGAGGGGTGCAACGTCGAGCGGAATACCGATTCTCTCGGGCCGGATGAGATCAAGAAGCTCGTGCAGGGTGGCGGGCTTGTCGGCATGGGAGGGGCCACGTTTCCCACGCATGTAAAGCTCTCCCCTCCGGAACATAAAAAAATAAATATTCTGATCGTGAACGGCGCCGAATGCGAGCCGTTTCTCACCGCCGACCACCGGCTGATGGTGGAGCGGGCCGATGAGATTATCGAGGGAGCGGCGCTCTTCGCACGGGTTCTCGGCGTCGAACGGGTCGTCGTGAGTATCGAGAAGAATAAACCGGATGCGATAGAGACGATGCGATCCCGCTCCGCGGACCGGAAGGGCTTCAGTGTCGCCGCCGTCAATGTGCTGTACCCCCAGGGCGCCGAGAAGCAGCTGATCTATTCGATCACGCACCGGAAGGTGCCGACGGGGGGATTGCCGATGGATGCCGGCGTCCTGGTGCAGAACGTCGGAACCTGTTTCGCGGCATACGAGGCGGTCCGGTTCGGCAGGCCGCTCATACAGCGTGTCGTCACCGTCACGGGAAGCGGTGTCGCCGAGCCGAAGAATATCCTGGCCCGGATCGGCGCGTCATTCGAGGATCTCGTGAGGTTCTGCGGCGGCATCAGCGGGGACACGGGCAAGGTTATCAGCGGCGGTCCCATGATGGGGGTCGCCCAGTACTCTCTCGGGGCATCGGTCACGAAGGGCACGAGTGGTGTCGTGTTCCTGCGCCGCGACGAGATTCCGCAGTACGTGAACGACCCCTGCATACGGTGCGGCAAATGCGTGACGGCCTGCCCGATGCGCCTCAATCCCTCCGCGCTCAGCATTTTCGCGGAGCGCATGGCGTTCGACAAGACGGATGAGTTCAATGTACTCGACTGCATCGAGTGCGGCTGCTGCGCCTATGTGTGCCCGTCGCGCAGGCCCCTCGTGCACCACTTCCGCCGCGCCAAGGCGGAGGTGAGAAAGAAGGCGAAGAGAGCCGGGTAGCGCTCCCGGCCGTGCGATAGATGGACCGCAGGTCAGCGGGAGACGGCGGATTCGGAATTCCGCCCGTTTGGAGGTATCGGTGGAGGAGAAGGCACCGGAAACAAAACCCGAAGGTAAACAGCCGACGGAGAAAAAACCCGAGGTGGGTCCGCGATTCCTCGTCAGCTCCTCTCCGCACATGCACGGGGGGCAGGCGGTCGGGGACATCATGAGGCTCGTCATCTACGCCCTCGTGCCGGTGACGCTCTTCTCCGTCTTCGTGTTCGGGCTGGCCGCCGTCAGGGTTATCGTGATCTCGGTCGTCTCGGCCGTGATATTCGAGCTGCTCTGGCAGCGCATCGCGAAACGGCGGGTCGCGGTCCGCGACTGCAGCGCCGTTCTCACGGGGTTGCTCCTCGCATTGAACCTTCCCGCCACGAGCCCGTGGTGGATGATCCTCGTGGGGACCTTCTTCGCGATCGTCATCGCCAAACAGATATACGGCGGTCTCGGGTACAATCCGTTCAACCCGGCGCTGGTCGGGCGCGTCGTGTTGCTCATATCGTTCCCCGTACAGATGACGGCGCGGTGGGTGACCCCGTCCAAGTGGGGCATGAGCGCCGTCACCACCGCCACGCCGCTCAGCCGGATGCGGGAGAGCCTATTATCCCAGGGGCGGATCGATCTGCACCTCTCACAGCGGGAGTGGATCGATCTTCTGATCGGCAACCGCGCCGGCTGTCTCGGCGAAGTCTCCGTGGTGCTCCTCGTTCTCGGAGGCATATTTCTCATAGCGAAAAAGGTCATATCGTGGCATACGCCCGCGTCATATATCCTGACGGTCTGGGCCCTGACGGGCATATTCCATCTGGCCGATCCGACCAGATACGCAAACCCGAGTTTTCACGTGATCACGGGAGGTCTCTTCATAGGGGCGCTCTTCATGGCGACCGATTACGTGACGAGTCCTATCACGCCGAGGGGGATGCTAATCTTCGGATTCGGCTGCGGGGTCATCACGGTCGTGATACGACTGTTCGGCGCATACCCGGAAGGGGTGAGTTTCGCCATCCTGTTGATGAACGCAACGACGCCCCTGATCGACCGGTACACGAAGCCCGCCGTATTCGGCGCCGTGAAGAAGAAGGCGGCGGCATGACGTATTTGTACTGAGGCCGTGGTGAAGAGATCGCGGCCGATGGAGGTGTTCGAGCAATGAAGGAAATATTCCGGCTGTGCCTGGTGCTGACGGTCATCGCCGCCGTTTCGGCGGGGGTCCTCGCCTTCGTCAGCCAGAAAACGGCCGAACCGATACAGAATGCCCTCAAGGAAGAGAAGATGAGCGCCGTGCGCTCGGTGCTTCCGCCGTACGACAACGATCCCGACAAGGATACGAAGGTTGTAAAGAACGGCGAGGCCGATGTGATATTCTACCGGGGGCGGAAAGACGGTGCGATCGTGGGTGTCGCGTTCCCCGTCGTCGCTCCCAACGGCTATTCCGGAGAGATCGAGATCATGGTGGGCGTCGATACGGCCGGTGTCGTGCAGGGGATACAGATACTCCAGCACCGCGAAACCCCCGGCCTCGGCGCCAAGATCGAGACGGAGGAGTTCAGGGCCAACTATAAGGGCGCAAGTTTCTCCAACCCGGAAACGTGGGATGTCGTCAAGGACGGCGGCACCTTCAAGCAGATCACGGGGGCGACGATCTCCTCGCGTGCGGTGACCCACGCCGTCGCGCGGGGTCTCGAGTTCTTCGCCGGGCACCGGACCGAGATACTCGGTCCCGGGAGCGCGGACGAGATTTCACCGCCCGCCATGCAAGGGATCGATCCGTGTGAAACGGACGGCGCGGGCACCGGTGGATCCGCCGACACCACGTCAGGCGGGAAGGGCGACTCCAAGGAGTAACGTATGAGCGCAGGCAAGGAGTTGATAAAGGGACTCTGGAGCGAGAATCCGATCTTCCGTCTCGTCCTCGGCCTCTGCCCGACCCTGGCCGTCACGACGACCGCCGAGAACGGCATCGGGATGGGGCTCGCCGCGACCTTCGTGCTCGTCTGTTCCAACTCCGCGATCGCGGGCCTCAGGGGAGTCATACCGAAAAAGGTCCGCATTCCCGCCTTCATCGTGACGATCGCGACCTTCGTCACGATCGTCGACCTCGTGATGAACGGCTACTTCCACGCACTCCACAAGAGCCTCGGGCTGTTCATCCCGCTGATCGTGGTGAACTGCATCATTCTCGGCCGCGCCGAGGCGTTCGCCTCGAAGAACTCGATCGGCCTTTCAATGATCGACGGCCTCGGGATGGGGCTCGGATTCACCGTGTCGCTCGTCTTGATCGGCGCGATCAGGGAACTCCTCGGAAACGGCACGATCTTCAACGTGTCGATCATGGGACCGTCGTACCTGCCGCTGCTCCTCATGATCCTCCCGCCCGGCGCCTTCATCGTGCTGGGCGTGCTGCTCGGTCTCATGAACCAGGCGGAGATCAGGCTCGCCGAGCGTGCCGGGCGCACCCCGCTGATCCGCAAGGAACACGACTGCGCGAGCTGCGTGATCCACCGGAACTGGTTCACCGGAGCGCTCGATGACGAGCCTCCCGCGGAAACGGAATAAAGACTGCACAAAATATGGTTTTCGGATATCCTGTTCTTGCGGTATTATTACCCAATACACGAAAATTTTTTATGGGGCTTAATCAGCATGGGCAAAAAAGCGATATTCAAAAAGTATCTCGAAGGCCTCTCCGATGTCGCCCTCAGGGGCGACGCGCGGGAGGAGAGCTTCTACGGATCGCTCGGTGAACTCCTCGAAGAGATCGCGAAGGCCACGGGCCGCACGGATGTCCACGTGACGACGCTGCCGAAACCAACCGAGGCGGGGAACCCGGATTTCCGCATCTGGAACGGCACGGACCGGATCATCGGCTATATCGAAGCCAAGAAACCGACGGAGGAGCGGCTGGGCGAAATCGAGCGGTCCGGGCAGCTTCAGCGCTACCTCGGCACGTTCGCCAACCTGATCCTCACCAATTTTCTCGAGTTCCGGCTGTACCGAAACGGGGAGCTCGTCGAATCGGTGCTGGCGGCGCGGCCCATGATTCTGAACCAGGTTCGCACTACCCCGCCGATCGAGAAGCCCGACGAGCTTTGGGCATTGCTCGAGCATTTTCTCGATTTTTCACTACCGCAAATGTACAACGCCGAAACGCTCGCCGTGGAGCTGGCGAAACGCACGCGCTTCCTGCGCGATGTCACCGAGCAGCAGCTCATCGAGGAGCAGGCGGGTTCGGAGGGAAAGCTGCTCGGATTCTACGAGACGTTCCGGACGTACCTGATCGGTGAGCTCACGCCGCACGACTTCGCCGATCTCTACGCGCAGACGATTACCTATGGGCTCTTTGCGGCGCGGACGCGCTCGGGGGATGGATTCAACCGCCGCGCGGCATTTTACAAGATACCGCATACCATCGGCATTCTGCGTGATGTGTTCCGGTTCATTTCACTGGAAGAGCCGCCCGCCGAGCTCGAATGGATCGTGGATGATATCTCCGGGGTCCTGGCAGTCGCGGATGCTCCCGGACTCCTCGATCGCTACTATCACGAGGGGAAGGGAAGCGATCCGATCGTTCATTTCTACGAGACATTCCTGGCCCGGTACGATCCCGAGGAACGCGAGCGCCGGGGGGTCTATTACACTCCTGAACCGGTTGTGTCATATATCGTCCGATCGCTGAATCATATTCTCAAAGAAAAATTCGATATGCCCGACGGGCTCGCATCCGAGGGGGTCACATTGCTCGATCCCGCGGCGGGCACGATGACCTTTGTCGCGCGCGCCGCCCAGGAGGCGGTCAAAGAATTCGAGGCAAAGTACGGCTCCGGCGGGCGGGAGGAATTTATACGCAATCATATCCTGAAAAACTTCTATGCTTTTGAGCTGATGATGGCGCCGTACGCCGTTGGGCACTTGAAAATGTCGTTTTTTCTCGAAGAACTCGGTCACCGTCTCGCCGATGACGAGCGCGTGAAGTTCTACCTGACCAATACGCTTGATATGGAGGAGCTCGAGCAGAGCCGCCTTCCCGGTTTCTCCTCGCTTGCCGAGGAATCCCACCTCGCCGGGGAGGTCAAGAAGGAGCAGAAGATACTCGTTGTGCTGGGGAATCCACCGTATTCGTATGATTCATCTAATAGAGGGAAATGGATAACAGGCCTAATAGACGACTATAAGCAGGTGGACGGAGAACCACTCGGCGAAAGGAATCCAAGGGGGCTTCAAGACGACTATGTGAAGTTCCTGCGATTTGCTCAGTGGAAGATCGAGCAGGCAGGTCGCGGGGTTTTTGGAATGATTACGAATCATTCATATCTAGATAACCCAACCTTCCGAGGCATGCGCCAAAGCCTTATGCGAACATTCGACGAAATTTACATACTTAATCTACACGGAAACTCACTTAAAAAAGAAAGCTGCCCGGACGGCAGCCATGATCAAAACGTCTTCGACATTCGGCAGGGGGTAGCTATTGCCTTTTTCATCAAGGATGGCTGTAAAGAGAAGAATGATGCCGTTGTTAGGAATGTTGACCTATGGGGATTAAGAGACAGAAAATATGACTGGCTTAACATGCATCAACTGAAGCAAACCGAGTGGACAGATTTAAAGCCTGTGCAACCATTTTATTTGTTTGTGCCGCATGACCATACGCTCGGAACCATGTACCGACGGTTCAAGTGCGTACCCGAGATATTTCCTGTGAATGTTGTAGGTCTATTCACAGCACGTGACGCTTTGACAATCCATTGGTCTGCGAAAGAGCTATGGAAAACAGTGACTGTCTTTTCGAGGATGGACCCTGAATTGGCTCGTCAAGGATATGGTCTAAGCAAAGATTCACGAGATTGGAAGGTGGCACTAGCACAAAAGGACTTGTTGGAGTCCGGACCGACCGAGGATAAGATTGTCCCGATCCTCTACCGTCCTTTCGACAAACGTTTCACTTATTATACTGGGCGGTCGCGCGGTTTCATCTGCATGCCCCGTCCGAAAGTCATGCGCCACATGCTTGCGGGGGAAAATCTGGCGCTCATTACATCACGATTAACAAAAGGAGAGTCCTTTAGGCACGCTCTCGTGACGCAACATATTTCGGAGAAAATCCTGATTTCGCCGAAGACTTCCAATAATGCTTTTCTCTTTCCGTTGTACCTTTACCCCACCGCCGACCGCAGCGCCCTTTTCTCGCAATACGAGACGTCCGAACGCAAGCTGAACCTGAATCCAAAGTTCGTCGCAGCGCTGGCGCAGGCATACGGTGGGGAACCAGCGCCCGAGGAGATTTTTAACTACATATACGCAGTCCTCTACTCCCCAGCCTACCGCACGAAATACTCTGAGTTTCTGCGGATGGATTTCCCACGCTTGCCGTTCACGACGGACACTAAGCTCTTTCGGATACTTGCTGCTTTGGGGATGAGACTGACCTCCCTGCATCTGCTCAATTCGCCAGAGCTCGATACACCTTCAGCCCAATTCGAAGGAAAAGGCGACAATAGCGTTGCAAAGAACAAGAACACGGGATTCCGGTATGATCCACAAGAAGAACGTGTTTATATCAACAAGACACAGTACTTCGCTCCGGTTCGGCGGGATGTCTGGGAATATCAGATCGGCGGGTATCAGGTCTGCGAGAAGTGGCTCAAGGATCGCCGCGAGCGGCAGCTCGGCATGGACGATATAAAGACCTACTGCCGCATCGTCACCGCGCTCGAGAGGACCATCGAAATCCAGAAGGAAATCGATGCCCTGTATCCGAAAGTCGAAGAAAATCTACTACATATAATACTTAAATCTTAGCAGTAGATATGCGATGCGGATTATATTCAAACGCTGTATGGAGATTTTATATTTTTGGAGGATAGAACACGCCGAGGACCATGAAATTCTTTCTGAATCGCTGCATGTTTCCAACAAAGAAATGAGTATCCTTCTTGTCGGAACACATCATTAAAAGCCATTTTTCTCTGATCTTGGCTAATAGAAGATCCTTGCTTTGATATCTATATCTCCAGCTTCGATAGGCTTGACCGATTTCCCAATCGATAATGGGTAATTTGTGCCCATTGCAGAGAGGTTCATTCTTGCAGGAGAATCTGTTTTATCCTTATTACGATTAAAAAAGCTGAGCTGAGCCGTTTTGCACAATAGCCAGGGGTTATATATGAATGACGGAGAGTCCCCTTCCGTCACATTCGGCGATTTTTTGAGCTACTACGGATCGATGGCATTTTTCCGCCTGTTTCTCGTAGCACATCAAACAGCACGTGGATTTGAACGCAAGAGCATAGGCCTTTTCAAGATGGCTTTGTTTACTTTTCAGATATGCGATAAAAGACCGAAAGAAAAAATCATAGTCCTGATCTTCGTACAGCTTCCTTCTCATATCTTTCGGGCTGCCCAGCTCTCGCATGTGAAAATAAGCGAGTCCTTCTTTCTCCAACTCGGTCTTGAGAGCAGACTTTGAGAATCCCTTCTTGCGCGAAATCGGAGTTTCTCGCACGTCGAGCACAATGGATATATTCGACGACTTCAAGCATGAAATAAAATCAGCCATGTTTCTGCCTTCATAGCCGATCGTATACAGGCTGTTTCTTATTTTAGCTTCTTTTGCCACAGCTTTTTCCTGAAAGATAATTGGCTCCTTCCAATTATTATAAAAGCAATTATCATGTCAATAAAAGTCTTGGATCGTCGCTTGTCATATGCTCGATGTAATGAGCATTGCCACACGCTGGATAACCTGTTTTTATTCTCGCTGGCGGAATTTTTTCATGAGCTCCGCTCCGTATTCCCGTTCGGCCTCTGAAATATTATGCCGTGCGCAGAGGAGCCTCAGATTGCCGGGAGAGCTATCTCCGCCCTTCGCGAATGGAATGATATGATCTATCTGAAGGTTCCATAAAGAGTTGCACCGTTTGCCGTTGTCGCTGACGAACGTGCACCTGCCGTCGTCACGTGCGAACACCTCGTCCCTGACCGCCGGTGGGATGTAGCGGTTTCGCTTCGCGGGAGCCGGGTTCTCTCCCCGACACACGTCATCGGATGGGCTCCCGCAGGCGGGTTCCACCGCTTCTTTTCGGTGCGTATCGTGTAATGGGACCGGCTCGCCGTTTCGATTCGGTGTAGCATGTTCCGGGTCCCGAGTCGCTGCGCTCCCCGATGTATTCTTTTTTCCCGCAGCGCGTTTTTTGCGGGCGTTCCGCCTTTCGAGCCGCCTTTCCGGGCTATGGCGATCGAGGTACTCGGTCATGAGGATATCGAAGAGCATCTCGAAGTTACTTAAATTTGGGTACTTAGTAGAAAGAAGAGATCTTACTCTCTTGAACTTCACCATGAACGCCGGATCCACGGCGAACTGGAGCTTGAACTTCCGATCGACAACGACGCGCTCCACCGGTGAAGCACTCATGGAGGCCGTGGCGCTGCTGGAGCCGTCGCCGGAACCGGAGCGCACCCCTCGATTTTTAACTGACGTGTTATTAACCAGTTGCGCCGTTTTAGTCCCAGCGCTGGGAGTAAATCCGAGATAGTGATGCAATTCTGCAACCTCGCCGGGATCGGCATTCTTCGTATCCGCCGCGGGGGGCTCAGCGCCGTTCCGGGGCGCCGTATCCGGCGTCGGTGATTCATTCGAAGACGGCGGATCTCCATCAATCTTCGTATCCTGCTTTACGCTCATGACATATATCTGCCGGACCTGATCCCTGACCGCTCGACCCGGCTGCCGCCGCTGGGCGAATGCCTCGACCTCCCTGAGCGTCTTCCCCCTGAGCCACGATACGATCTCCGCGCAGTTCTCCTTCGTCACGATCCCGGCGATCGCCGCGAGCACGGTGAGATCACATTCCCCCCGCTCGAACATCTCTGCCATCCGGGGAAAGAGCGCGATGCACCGTGCGGCGCTGATCCGCCGTCCCGCCGAGGAGCGAGAATAGTGTAAATAATCGGTGCAGAACTCGAAGAGCGAGCCGTATCCTCTCGGCAAATAGAGCCTGCGCCGTTCGACCTCGGCGAGATCGAGCACGATCCTGCGCTGCAACGCGCGCTCCGTTCCGCGGCTCTTCTCGAGCCGGGCGAGCAGATCGCCGTCGGAGAGACGCTTCTCAGACTTGGAGCGAATCGATGTTTTCAGTGAATGTACTTGAGCCGACTTCGCGGCCATCTCACACCTCCCGTCATCCCCCCATCGTGCAACCGCCTCCAGTATACCATGCGATATTTACGCGGCGCACGATCGCACTGAACGCTCAAACGCGGCACATTTTGATAAAATTACCGGGGGTGCCGGTTATCGGCGTGCCGTGAGGCCGCGAAGGGCTTCGGGATGCCCTGAAAGATGAGGCCGGCGCTTCACCGGAGAAGGCCCCGAAATACCGGTCAAGAAAAATATATATAAAATTATACGGCATGCCGTGTGCCCGCCGTTTGAATGCCGCGCCGAATCGAGCCACGGTGTGAAAACCATACGCGGCCATCTCATTCGAACAGCGAGTGGTGCGTGACTTACTGTGCCTGGACGATCTCTCCATCGAGCTCGAGCGCGTCGCCGAAATCACCTGCCGTACGGTACATGATCCGTCCGTCCGCCGGCTCGGCGAAGAGGGCCCTGACGCCCGACAGCCGCCGGACGAGATCGCTTCCCCGCCCGCCCCCGAGGACGAACAGGCCGGTCGAGAGGGCGTCGGAGGCCAGTGCGGTCGGGGCGACGACCGTTACGCTGAGAACGTGATCGACGGTTCGTCCCGTGTGCGGATCGATGATATGACCGTAGCGTGCTCCCTCGATCTCGACGAAGTTCTCGTAGTTTCCCGAGGTCGCCACGGCCGCATCCTTCAGCGTGAGGGCGCCGACGGTGCTCAGCCCCCCATGGGGATCGCGTATGCCGATCGTCCATCCGCGCTTTCCCGGCGGCGCGCCGAGCGCGTATATGTTGCCGCCGAGATTGACGAGCGCGCTCGTGACGCCGCGCTCGGCGAGCAGCGCCACGCACCGGTCGACGGCGTATCCCTTGGCGATACCGGCGAGGTCGAGCTCCATTCCTGCGGGGAGCGCGATGCCGGGCATCGAAGCATCGAGCGCAACGCGCCCGTACCCGACCCGCTCGAGGGCGCCGGCGATCTCGTCCTCGGACGGGAGCCGCGGCTCGCCTCCCTGAAATCCCCAGAGTCTGACGAGCGGCCGTGCCGTGATGTCGAAGGCGCCGCCGGTCACGGCGGCATAGTAGAAGGCGCTGTCGACCACGGTGAAGAGCTCGCGTGAAACGGTCCGCATCGTGCCGTCGGCGGCGCCGTTCAGGCGTGAGATCTCGCTCGCCGGGCGCCACGTGCTCATGACCGCCTCGATGCGGTGCAGTTCGCGGAGCGCTTCCGCGGCGATCGGTTCCGCCTCCTTTTCGCCGTAGCCGTACAGTGTCACCCAGGCCTGCGTTCCCATGACGAATGTGTCGGCCGTGTAAGGGGCCTGGGATTCACAGCCATACAGGAGTGCGAGCGGCAGCGCGAGCAGCACGGTGACGAATGATTTCAGCCCGCCGGGGACTCGCCCGTGCATCACGACACTCCCGGCTTGCCGAGCAGCCTGAACATGCGCGTCTTGTACTCCTCGACCCCCGGCTGGTCGAACGGGTTGATCCCGAGGAGGCGTCCCGATACGGCCACGGCGACCTCGAAGAAAATGAAGAGATGTCCGATGCTCCCCGCGGTAACTGACGGCATCTCGATCGCCATGACGGGCCGCCCTCCCGCCGCGTGTGCCTCGAACGTCCCCTGGAACGCCTTCTGGTTGATCTCGCCGAGGTTTTTTCCCGCCAGGAAATTGAGGCCGTCGAGATCCTCCTCGTCGGGAGAAACGACGAGATCGCTCCGGGGTTGCAGGGCGGTGAGGAACGTCTCGAGGAGGCGGCTGTTTCCCTCCTGCAGGTACTGTCCGATCGAGTGGAGGTCGGTGGTCATGACGGTCGAGGCGGGGAAGAGCCCCTTCCCGGCCTTACCTTCCGATTCGCCGGTGAGCTGCTTCCACCACTCGCAGAGGAACGCGAGCTCGGGGTGAAATGTCGAGAGGACCTCGATCTGGATTCCCTTCTCGTGCAGGAGAATGCGCCGCGCGGCATACCGGAGGGCCGTGTTGCCGCTTTTTTCGCGCGTATAGAGGTTCAACGCCGAAGACGCGCCGGTCATCATCTCCATGATGTTGATCCCGGACACCGCGATCGGGAGGAGCCCGACGGGGGAGAGGACGCTGTACCGCCCGCCCACATCGGGTGGAATCGCGAAGCTCGTGAACCGCATCGTCTCCGCCATGGCACGCAGCGCGCCGCCCGCGGGATCCGTGACTGCGAAGACCCGTTTCGCCAAAGCTTCCCGGCCGAATTGCTCTATCAATCGTTTCCTCAGAATGCGGAAGGCGATTGCGGGTTCGGTGGTGGTTCCCGACTTCGAGATCACGCAGAGCGCGAACCGCTTGTTTTCGAGGGCGGCGAGCAGATGGTCATGGTACTCCGGCGAGATATTGTTGCCCGCGAACAGTACCGGAAAGGGTGCATCCCGGCGCAGGGCCTCGATCGCGGCGCGGGCGCCGAGGTACGAACCCCCTATCCCGACGACGACGAGACAATCGTTCTCGTCCTGTATGCGCTTGGCGGCATCGTTGATCGCTTCGAGCTCGCGCTGCGGTGTCCGGGGAAGATCGATCCAGCCGAGCATGTCCGAACCGGCGCCTTCCCGGCGGTTCAACGATCCGAGACCCGAGAGGGCTTTCGACATAATCCCCGCGAGCTCTTCTTCCCGCAGGAAGTTATTTATATTTCCCGTATCGAGATTGATCACCGCATGCTCCTCATCCGGACTTTCCCGCGGGCCGCACGACCGCGGGCGCCCGGCGTTTCATTCATGGTGGTGCTATTTCCGTTCGTTCAGCGTGCGCTCGACGATGCGCATCGTTTCATCTGTGTGCGCGACGACCTCGGCGCGGATCGTCCCTGCCTCCGAGAGGGTATCGCTCCTCAATTTTTTATCCCCGATTCCGGGCAGGTTGATCTTGACATTGAGATACGCGCCCTCGGCCGCGGCCCGCGCGTTCAAGGCCGCCACCCCCGCATCGCTCACCGAGTTCCTGTTGCCCGACTCGGCGACGGCGCGGGCGAGCTCCGCCGCCTCACGGGTGCGCCTGAGGACGCCGAATGGCACCAGGGTGGCTTCCCTCGTGGCCTCCTCGATCGCCGCGGCCCTCGCCGCCTGTTCCTCGTCGGTCTTTTTCGGGAGACGCATCGCATCCATCACCCGGTTGAACGCATCGGTGTCACGGTCGACGTCGGCGAGGAATTCGTCCTTGAGGCGCTGTCCCTCGATCCCGATCCGCTCCATCTCGTCGAAGCTTTTCTCGTACCCCGTCTTTCCGTGCGTGAGGGCCGCGACCATCGCCGACAGCGCGCCGCTCAGCGCGCCGCAGAGTGCCGAAACGCTGCCGCCCCCGGGGGCCGGGGCGTCGGTCGAGAGGATATCGGCGAACGCGTTCACCGTCATACCCGCGAGTGCGGGCTGCACACGGAACTGGTACTCGATGATTTTCCTGTCCGGCTCGAACGGGTGGAGATCGTTGAGACCGAGCGAGAGAACCGCCGTGTGAATCAGCTCGGATTCCGGCACGCCCGTTGTCTTGCCGAGTTTTTTCAGGTAATGCCTGCCCGCCTGGAGCATCGCCTCGAGCGGGATCAGTCCGACCAGCTCGCTCCCCGTCACGCGGGCGCCCAGCTCGGTGGCTATCCTGCACGATTCGTCGAAGACGGTGTGCGGCGGCGTGATCTTGTAATTGACGAGGTTGATCGATATCTGGGCCCGCCCGAAGTCCTCCATGTACCACCCGACCGCCTTGCAGGCCTTGAACATACCCGGTTGCCGCAGGTTTTTGCCTTTCTCATCGCGCACCAGCGCCCCCGAAGCGTCACGTTTCAGCCGTCCCTTCTCGCGGATGGCGAATGCGATCTCGCGGGCCACGGCCTGGTCCCTCGTATTGAGATTGATATTGTACGCGATCAGGAACTCGCGCGCGCCGATCGCCGTCGCCCCTGTTTTCGCATTGAACGTGGCCGGCCCGAAGTCGGGCTTCCATTCGGGATCCTTCAACCGTTCGGCGAGCCCCTCGTACTCGCCCGCACGCACCGTTGCGAGGTTCCTCCGTTCCGGGCGTGAGGCGGCCTCCTCGTACAGGTAGACCGGGATGCCCAGCTCTTCACCGACGCGCCGGCCCAGTTTTCGCGCCAGTTCGGCGCAGTCTTCCATCGTGACGCCGGCCACGGGAACGAACGGGCACACGTCGGTGGCGCCCATGCGTGCGTGCGCCCCGGTGTGCCTGGCCATGTCGAGGACCGTCGCCGCCTTTGCGATCGCCTTGAATGCGGCTTCCACGGCGGCGTCCGGCGTGCCGATAAAGGTGACAACCGTCCTGTTCGTGTCCTTTCCCGGGTCGACGTCGAGCAGCTTGACGCCCTCGGTTGCGTCGATCTCGGCCGTGATCTGGTCGATCTTGGCCGTGTCGCGGCCCTCGCTGAAGTTGGGGACGCATTCAACCAGTTTCATCATTCGCAACACTCCTTGTCTTGGACGTCGAATTCTGGCACTATGCATGAAGCATATAAATCTTTACCGGTGCGGTCAAGGGTGAGTGTGCGCCGGTCCGAGCGTGTGTGGTGCGATCACGGGCGGACGTGCGCCAGCCGCAGCGTATGCGGTACGCATGCGCGTGTTCGATTTTAAACCATAAGATGGCCGGATCGCCATGGAGTTTTACGTCAGCGTACCGTTCGAGAGCCTCGAGGAGAGAATGGAGCTCGTATCGCGTGACGGATTCATACCTGATGTCAGGATGGCCGATACGGACTTTCTCATGGGTCTCACCGATTCGGACTGCAATCGTTTGAAACGCCTGCTCGATACGAGGGGATTCCGCATATATTCGCATGCTCCCTTCTTCGGTCTCGATGTGGCGAGTATCGACGAGGGCATTTCACGGTACTCGATTCGCTGCCTCGAGCGGGCGATCGAGGTGACGGCCGCACTCGGCGGAGCGCTGATGGTGATGCATACCGGGTACCTCCCGCAGTACTCACGTATCGGTCGCCGGTACTGGTTCGGCAACTGGAGCCGCAGGATGCCGCGCCTCGTCGAGAATGCGCGGGCCCGGGGCGTGCAGATCGCTCTCGAGAATACCTGGGACGATCGTCCCGAGGTACTCCATCACCTGAGGAATCTTCTGCCGGATCCCGGCGCCGTCGCGTTCTGTCTCGATACGGGACACACGAACGTCTACTCGCAGCTCGCGGTGCGGCGGTGGTGGCGCAGCCTCGGGGATGATATCGCGGCGATCCACCTGCACGATAATGACGGCCTCTCCGACGATCATCTTCCGCCGGGGCGGGGCACGGTGGATTTCGAAACACTGGTGAATCTCCTGCTCGAGTGTCGCCGGCCGCCGATTCTCGAGCTGGAGGTCGATCCCGAGCGCGCGGTGGAGGGGCGGGATTACATCGGTGCCCTGTTCGAGCGGATGCGGCTTGAGCGGGCCGGGCGTACCGCCGCGTCATAGAGCCGGCTCGCACCGCCGAGGGGCGACGAGGATTTGCTTATGGATTCGATTCGCATACTTCATACCGGTGATGTGCATATAGGCGCGCCGTTCGAATTTCTCGGGGAGAGGGGGGCGGAGCAGCGGCGCACCGTGCGGGAGACCTTCGAACGCGTCACACGGATCGCGGGAGAGAATGGATACGGGGTACTGCTCGTCGCCGGCGACCTGTTCGACGACGCCTATGCGGTTCCGGAGCGCGACGTGGCCTTTGCCATCCGGTGTCTCGCGGCCGCCGGACCGGCGTGCCGGGTGGTGATACTTCCGGGGAGCCACGACTACTGGGCGCCGGGGAGTGTCTACGAACGTGAGCGGGATCGATTCGAGGGCGCCGGCAACGTCTCGATTCTTACACCGGAGCGCCGGGTCGTCACCTTTCCCGACCTCTCGCTTGCCGTGCACGGCAATCCCCTCACATCGCCGCATGAAGCGGCGAATCTCGTCGCCGGACTCGTCCCCGAACGGGAGATGCGGTGGAATGTCGCGATGGCCCACGGCTCGGTGGCGGGGGCATCGGCCGATCACGATCCACGGGAGAATCCGATCAGGCTCGACGAGCTGCCGCCCGGCTTCGATTACGCCGCGCTGGGGCACTGGCATTCGTACAACGTCGTGAGGGCCGCCGGGCCGCCGGTGGTGTACAGCGGTTCCCCGGAGCTGATCGCGCGGGACCAGACCGGCGCCGGCTCGGTGGTATCCGTCACTTTTTCGGGGGAAGCGGCGTCGATCGAACGTATCGCGGTCGGACGGAGGCACATCGAGGCCGTCACGATCGATTGCACGGGAATCGGGAGCACCGAGCAGCTCGTTGCCCGCATTCTGGAGCGGGCTGCCGCCGATAGCGATCTCGTTCTCGATGTCGCACCGTCGGGAGTGCTCGAAGGGGGGGCGGTGATCGATCCCGAGCTGGCCCTCGAGATGCTGGTCGAGCGGTACTTCTCGGTGCGGTTTACCGGCGAGGTGCACGCACGGGAGATTTCGCGCGATGTGATCCTCGCCGTCCCCGAGGGGACCGTGGCGGGAAGCTTCGTGCGCCTTCTCCTCGAGCGCATCGATCGGGCGGAGGGGGATGAACGCCGGTGTCTCGAGGAGGCGCTTCAGATCGGGTATCAGCTCTTTCAGGGACGAAATCTTCTGCGGTGACGGATAGGTGAACAGATGCGTATCATCAGCATAGGCATACGGAATTTCCTCGCCTTCGCAAAGGCCGATATCGCGCTCGATCCGGGCTTGAACGTGATCATCGCCCCCAACGAGGGGGGAAAGAGCAGCATGATGCGCGCCATGATCGCCGGCCTGTACCAGGACGCCTCCTCGAAAAAGCGGGATCTGCTCGCCATGCGTCACTGGGGGAGCGAGGCGCAACCCCGGATAGAGCTCCGGATCGAAGTCGGCGGTGAACGGATCCGCGTCGTCCGCGATTTCAACGAACACAGGCAGTACCTCTACCGCGGCGATGAGACGGACCATTTCAGAAGCGGGCGTGACGTGGATCGCTACCTCGCGGATGCGCTCGTCGTGCCGGACGAGCAGCTGTTCGTTCGGGTATGCGGGATCCGGCAGGAAGAGATGGCGCGGGTCGCCGATGGGCGGACCGATCTCGGCGAGCGTCTCGAGGAGATCCTCAGCGGTGGATGGGGCAGGGTGGGCCCGGCGCAGGCCAGGCGGGAGATCGAGGACCTGCGGGCGGAACTCCGCCGGGGGCTCGACCGGCCCGCCAATCGCGAGAACTGGGGACCGCTCAAGCGGTACACGGAGGAGGTGAAGGCATACGGGGTGGAACTGCAGGAGGCGCAATCGGTCGAGGAGCGCCGGGCGGCACTGCTCCGAACGCTCTCCGACGCGCGCCGGGAACGGGAACGGATCGGGCTGGAGCTCCTGAAAAAACAGCAGGAACGTGCCGGGGAGTACGCGGCGCTGCATCGAACGGTCGCGGAGACGGAGGATCGTATGCGCGGGCTGCAGCAGCGCAGGGCGCGTATGGAGGAGTTGCGTGCGGAGCAGGAACGTCTGCGTGAACGGGGGAGCGGATTCCCGCCGTTTCTTCTGGGGTGCGACGAGCCGGCGCTGGAGAGGATGCAGCGTGATCTCGAGCGGGAAGACATCCTCCGGAGGGAGATCGATATTCGCGTCGCGCAGCCCGCGGCGCGCCCGTCCCGTGCGGTATTGATCGCCGGCGCGGTGCTCATCGCGGGGGGGATCGCCGGATGGGCGCTTCGGGGAATCGCGTTCGCCGCGGCGGTGGCGCTCGGTGTCGTGCTCGTCGTGTGGGCGCTCGCCCGGCGGGGGGGTGGAAGCGACGCCGGCGTACGTGCGGAGCACCGGCAGGAGCTCGATCGGCTCGGGCGTGAGAGGCTCGTGTGGGCCGGGGATCGCCCGCTGGATCGATCACGCGAGCTGCTGCATGCATTCCGTGCATGGCGGCATGAGTCGCATGAGGCCGAAATCCGCCTCCAGGAAACGGCGCGGGGACGTGACGGCGCGCCCCGTGCGGCGCAAGAGGTTGCCGGATCCGTGTCCGCCGGGACGCCGGGGGAGAGGGAAGATGAGGCGGCGATTCTCGAGTCGTTGAACGATCAATTCATGAGGCTCTCGGCGCAATGGCACGCCTCCCGCGAGAAGCTCACGGCACTGGAGCCGTTTCGCCTCGACGCACCCGGTCTGCTGAACCTCGAAAAAGAGATCGAGCGCACGGAACGCCGGGCCCGCGAGCTCGACGGGCGGATAGCATCGATGGAGCGCGAGTTGGCGGCGCTTCCGCACGGGGATGTGAATCTCGCGCGGGAGCGCCTATCCTCCACGCGGGAAGCGCTCGAACGTGTCCGCCGCAGATCCGCGATCATCGATTGTATCATCGATACGCTCGATGAGGCCCGCGGCACGGTCGCCGGGCTCCTCGCCGGGCGGCTCCCTCCCGTGGCCGGCCGCTACCTCTCCGTCATCACCGGCGGGCGGTACGGGACGGTGTACGTTGATCCCGTCACCGTCCGGATCGAGGTGGCACCGGCGGCGGGCGGCGGTCCCGCGGGACATGATCCCGGCGGCGCCCCCGGGCGGGTATCACCGGAGATGCTGAGCCAGGGCACGCGGGATCAGATCTACTTCGCCGTACGCCTGGCCGTCGTCGAGCTTCTCGGCGACCGGGACCCGCAGCCCGTTCTTCTCGACGATCCGTTCGTCCATTTCGACCCCGATCGCAGGGACCGGGCGTGGGATCTGGTGAGGGACTTTTCCGAGCGGCACCAGGTACTGCTGTTCAGCTGCGATCCGCGGTATGAACGGCTCGGGGGAACGGTGATACGGTTCTGACGCCGGTCCGCATGGTTCCACCTGAAATCTCTTGTCAAAATAATGCCGGTCTTCTACAGTCGACGCATCGCACGATACATTCACTTCCGGTCCTGTTGACCTTGAAAGGAGCGGGATATGAAAGAGATCGAAGTTGGAAGGGTGGCCGATTACTTCTCGAAGATAGGAGTTGTGGCGATCGAGATCACCGCCGAGGGGATCAAGGTCGGAGACAAGCTCCATTTCCACGGGCACACGACCGATTTCGTCGAAACGGTGGGGTCGCTGCAGATCGAGCATGACTCGGTCGAAGAGGCCGGTGCCGGTACGAATGTCGGGATCAAGGTGGGCGGACGCGTCAGGACTCACGACAAGGTGTACAAGGTGATCGAGGAGTAGCTCACCCCCCCGTCCACCCGCCACGCAACTGCGGCACGGGCGTCCGTTCACTTGCCGAAGAGTATCAGGACGCCGAACAGCACGAACAGCCCGCCGGATACGATACGTACCACGTTTGCGCCGAACAGGACGGGAACAAACCTCCCGAGGACCACGCCGATTGCCGTGGCCGCGACCATGGCGAGGGCGGCCGCTGCAAAGACGACCAACGGCGAGCGGTACCGTGATGTAAGGGAGATGACGGCAAGCTGCGTCTTGTCGCCGATCTCCGCGAGAAACATGACACCGAACGTCGTCAGAAATATTTTCCACATCTTACAGCATTCCTTTCACGTTTCGTTGGCGTATCCCGCGTACCAGCGAGCGGAGGGCGGGGAATCCTCCGTACTCCTCTATCCCCTCCTCGAGCAGGCGCAGGGCCGGCGGAATCGATTCGAGAAATTGCTCCTTTCCCTTCGTGCGGCCCAAGAATGCATAGGCGGCGAGCGCCTGGCAGTTCCTCTGAATACCGGCGAGCAGAAAGGCATCGTGGAACCGGTCGAATGAATCCGTCACGCCGCTTCCCGCAGAGCGCAGTTCCCGGTGAAATTCCCGCAGCAGCCGTTTTCTCGTGGCGGCCGGGAGCGGGTGGTAGGGATCCTTGAGGAGGGATGCCGCGTCATAGAGCCCCGGCCCGCGGTGCGCCGTCTGGAAATCGACTATCCTGACGCGTCCCTCCTTGATCATGATGTTGCGGCTCTGGAAGTCGCGGTGCATGAAAACGGCCGGTTCACCGGCGAGCCGCCCGGCGAGCATTCGCCGTTCATGTTCCCACCCGGGCGGGCATGCCGTGCCGGCGTAGCCGGCAACGAATTCACGTTCGAAGTAGGCCGTCTCGCCGAGAAGAACTTCCCCATCGAATCTCCTGTCATTGAGGAGATTTTCCCGCGCCATGGCGTCGGTGACGGAGGTCTGGAGGGTCGTCAGGACGCCCAGGCATTCCCGGTAGAGGGCGAGCTCCCGCGCCTCGCCGCACCCCGTGAGCGCGTCCTCGAGATGCGTGTCGCCGAGATCCTCCATGAGCAGCACACCGCGCGCCCGATCGGATGCGTGGAATGTGGGAACGCCGACTCCCAACCGGTTGAGGAAATCCCCGATGGCGAGGTAGCGTTCGAATTCTCCGCCGCCGCCGGGCTGCAGGAGCGCGACCACCGAGCGCGTGCCGTCAGTGAGGCGTATGAAATGACGGTCGCTGCCCCCCCGGGCCAGTGTTTGCGACTCGATCCCGGGTCCCCGCACTCCTTCACCGGATTGCGCCGCAAGGGCGATGGCCACGCGCACGAGTTCTCTCAGTTCATCATTCATGCCGAATTCATGCCGATCGGATATCATTGCTCTCATCGTACGCCACGGCGCTCACGCCGCCTCGATGGAACCCTCCGCGTAGAGGACGGCGCGCCGGTGACGTTTTCCCGCCGCCACGGTCGTTCCGTCGAGCACCACGCAGTCTTCGA
Organism: Patescibacteria group bacterium; assembly: GCA_035529435.1. Taxonomy (GTDB): domain Bacteria; phylum Krumholzibacteriota; class Krumholzibacteriia; order Krumholzibacteriales; family Krumholzibacteriaceae; genus DATKWS01. The sequence continues at coordinate 11,634 of DATKWS010000113.1, read as the reverse complement.
GCACAACGTCCCGCTCGATCCTCACACCCGATCCCACCGCGAGAAAACCGCGCCACTCGGCCCCGGGATCGATCGTCGATCCCTCGCCGACGTGCAGCGGAAGCGGGGGGGGCGCGAGTATCGGGTCGAAAGCGGTTTTCTCGATTAGGATTCTCTCGTGTATATCGAGGTACCCGCTGCACGAACCGATTTCGCCCCAATGAACGGCATCGTGCCGCGAGGCCGCATCGTATGCGATGACCGATCCGGGTTCGCGGGCGATGATGGCGAGGATCGTCTCGACGAGGCCGCCCCGTCTGGACCGGGGAAAGTAGGGAAGCGCCGCCGGTGAAAGGACCGCCATGCCGGTATACCCCAACGCAACGTCACCCGGCCGATCATCGCGACCCGCCCCGATTGCCGTTACCGCTCCCGCCGAATCCACGCGAACCGAGGCGGGTGGCCTGCGCGCGATGACGTGTGCGGTCCCACCGCCGGCGGGTTGCGCCGGCGCGTCGGCGCCCGGAGTATCCGTGCCGCCGTCTCCCGGCGCGGCGCCGCCCGGAATCACGATCATCGTCATCAGCGCTCCGCGCTCGCGGTGCAGGGAAATCGCCGGGGCGAAGTCGATATTGGAGAGGATATCGCTGTTCTGGAGAAGGATGAGCTCATACCCCGCGAGGTCCCGCGCCATATTGCCTATGCCGCCGCCGGTACCGAGCAGTTCCGGTTCATGATGGAATGTGAGCGGCCAGTTCCGCCCGTGCGCGAAATCGGCGATGCGATCGGCGAGGTGGAAGATGTTCGCGTGAATCCGCGCCGCCCCGGACCGGAGGAGCCGCTCCACGACGATCTCGAAAAGCGGCACGCCCATCACCGGCAGGAGCGGCTTCGGTACGGCCGCGCTCAGGGGGAGCATCCGTGTTCCGTGACCGGCGGCGAGCACGATGCCCGCCGTTCGGTTGTATGTCGTTCCGCTTGACATCATGTGCTGCGCCGGCTTTCTCGTCAGTACAGAAGAAAGGGCTCGCGCACCTTCCCGAACGTCTCCTCGTCGTGTTTCCAGTCCTCGAACAGCGCCGCGAGATCACCCGTGCCGTCGATCGTCTCCCTGAGCCCCGGTCCACCGGCGATCATATCGATCGGACGGCGGTGGTACTCGTACTCGTAGGGGGGGTCGCTCCATCGAAACCGTTTTGGGTGGAGCGCGGCCGCCGTCGCGACCACCACCGCTCCGCAGCGGACCGGATTGAATACGGACCTGTCCTCGACGTGTATCTGGATTCCGCCGCACGGTTTGCCGGCATGCTTGTCCCAGGTCGGCGTAAACCGGAGGGGACGGAAGACGGCGCCGGCCAATCGGCGCGTGGCGAGCTCCGCGGCGAAATGATCCGGTTCGATCCAGGGAGCACCGATGATCTCGAACGGCCGTGTCGTGCCGCGCCCCTCCGAGATGTTGGTTCCCTCGAGGAGCACCATGCCGGGGTAGAGGAGCGCCGTCAGCGGCGTCGGTATATTGGGGGAGGGAAGCACCCAGGGCAGTCCCGTATCTTCGAAATATGCAGTGCGCCGCCATCCCGCCGCCCGGATCACCTCGAGGCGGCAGCCGAGACCCTCACCGTGATGTATCATGCCGAGGGCCTCGCCGATGGTGAGGCCGTGGCGGAGAGGCAGCGGATACAGGCCGACAAACGAGGTGTAACGCCCGTCGAGAACCGGTCCCTCGATCGCCGTCCCGCCGATCGGATTCGGGCGGTCGAGCACCACCACGGCGACGCCCGCCTCGGCGCAGCGCCGCATCATGAGCACGGCGGTCCAGAGATAGGTGTAGGGTCGTGCTCCGATATCGGGAAGATCGATCACGACCACGTCGCACTCCTCGAGCATTTCATCGCTCGGCTCACGCCGCCTGCCGTACAGTGAATGGACCGGGATGCGCAGCGCGGCATCGGTATACCCTTCCCATTCGATCATGTTGGCCTGCGTATCACCCTGGAATCCGTGCTGCGGTCCGAACAGACAGGCGATGTCCACCTCCGCGGAGGCGAGGACCGGGACCGCGTGATGGAGGTCGCTCGTGACCGACGCGGGATTGGCGAGCAGCCCGACACGCATCCCGCAGAGCCGCGCGCACGATTCTTCCCGCAGGATATCGAGCCCTGTCCGTACCGTGTCGTTCACCACTGCAAGCTCCCCCGGGTGCCGCCGGTGTGGCGGCGATTTTAACTCCCGACCGTGTGCATTGTAGCGCACCCGCCGGCACAAAACAACCGGAAGGTATTTGCACATTGTGCCGGGTACCGTTACTATTATACTATTATTGCCATGGTGTATCGTTATAATGCGAATAGATGGCGAACAGGCTCCGTTCGAGGGAGGATCCCGGTATGACCCAGTGGTATAGAGCGAGGATATTCCATATCGCGTTATGCATGGTACTCGTCGTGCTCCATATCGTTTCCTGTACCAAGGAGCAACCGTCCTCACGGCGTGGCGGCACGCTGGTCGTCGGTGAGATCAGCGATTTCGAGTCGCTGAATCCGATGGGCACCTCCGACGCGCACGCGCGCGATATATACAACCTGCTGTTTATCTCGCTCGTCGATGAGCAGGCCGATTTCATAATCTTCAAGCCCCGGCTGGCCGAGTCGCACGAATTCTCCGGCGACCGGACGCGGTTGACATTCCACATCCGGCGGGACGTATTCTGGAGCGACGGCGTCCAGTGCACGGCGCACGACGTGGCCGCCACGTTTTCGGCGCAGAAGAATCCGGACGTCATGTGGAGCGGGCGGCATCTCAAGGAGCATATCGACAGCGTTACGGTGGAGGACGATTTCACCGTCGTGTACCATTTCAACGAGGTCTACCCGTACCAGGTAATGGACGCCAACGACGGTCCGATCCTGCCGAAGCATGTGATCGAAGGAGTGCCGCCCTCCGAGATCAGATTGATAGATGCGGAGGACCTCCCCGTGAATGGACCGTTTCGCATCGCCAAATGGGAGAAGGGACAGGTCCTCACGCTGGTCCCGAACGAACGGTATTACGATGAGGGCAAACCGTACCTGGAACGGGTCGTATTCAAGATCATCCCCGATCAGGTGACGCTCCTGACGCAGCTGCGCAGCGGTGAGATAGATTGCATGGAGAGTATCCCGTACGCCGAAATTGAAAATCTCAAAACCCACAATCCCGAGCTTGAGATTTTCGATTACGTGACGAGGGCCTACATATTCATCGGCTGGAATGGAGCGCATCCGCTGTTCGCGAGCAGGAACGTGCGGCGCGCCCTCACCATGGCGATCGATCGCGCGCTGATCATCGACAACCTCACCTACGGATTCGCCGAGGAATGCACCGGTCCGTTCGTCCCGTTGATCTGGGCGTACAATCCCGGTATCGAACCGCTGCCGTACGACCCGGCGCGCGCGCGCGAGATTCTGGCCGCCGAGGGATTCGTCGACAGCGACGGCGACGGGTGGCTCGACCGGGACGGCGAGATGTTCGAGTTCGAGCTCCTCACCAACTACGGCAACCAGGTGCGGGCCGATATCCAGGTCATGGTGCAGGAGATGCTTCGCAAGGTCGGCATCAAGGTGAATGCCGGCTCGCTCGAATGGCTCGTCTATCTCGACCGGCTCAAGTCGTCGAACTACGATGCGGTCGTTCATGCATGGCGTGTCGCTACCAAGGCCGACCTGTCGCCGATATGGTCGTGCGAGGCGCGCCGGGAGGGAGGGTACAACCGTTTCGATTATTGCAATCCGACCGTCGACAGTCTGAATGCCCTTGCCGTGAGCCTGCTCGATTTCGAGGAAGCGAAGCCGCTTTTTTACCGGGCGCAGAAGCTCATCTACGAGGATCAACCGTACACGTTTCTCTACACGCCGCACGCGCTCGCCGCGGTGAACAGGCGTTTCGGGAACGTGTATCCCGATCCGATCGGCATGTATCATTTTATTTACGAATGGTGGGTGGAAGGGACGGAGCGATCCGGCGAGTGAGGTGATCTCACTGCGACAATTCATCCTCGCAACACGACAGCGAGAGGTGCCGCATGGTTCACAGGATCGGTTTGGCAGCGCTGACGAGCGGCGTGGCCGCGCAGCTGATCAAGCCGTTTGTCGATTATCTCCAGACGAAGAAGCTCAACCTCCTCCGTATTCTCGATACGGGTGGGATGCCGAGCTCGCATACCGCCGTCGTGACGACCCTCACCGTCGGAGTGGCGGTCTATCAGGGGATCTCTTCTCCCCTCTTCGGTATCTCCCTGATCATCAGCCTCTACTTTATCTTCGAAGCCACCGGTCTGCGGCAGGAAGTCGGCAACCAGGCGCGCGTCCTCAATGAGGTGCTGGCGAAGGTCAGGGAACAGCATCATTTCGATACCGATGAGCTGGCCGAGCTGATCGGGCATACGTGGGCCGAGGTGATCGGCGGATTTGCCCTGGGATTGCTTGTGGCGCTGATATTCTATTGATGCCCTCCAAGGGGGCGCCGTTCGCTAAAAAAGCCTTGACAGAGATAAAGAATCCGCCCGAGAATGGGCGTGGCAATTCGATAAAGGAAGGGACGAACGAAGCACGAGCATATCAACGGGAAGAAAGGACGGTCGAGAAGGAGAACGCCACGACACGACGCCGCCAGGAAGAGATATGAAAGGGTACTGTGCGAATAGCGCTTGCCGGCCGGATCACGGGGGGTGATTTGGCCGTTTTCGCAAGATGCGGAGATACGGGCAGGACAAGACAGGAGGCAGGGTGATATGCGGATTGTCTCGGTGATCAATCAAAAGGGGGGATGCGGTAAAACGACCGTTGCGATAAACCTGTCTGCGGCTTTCAGGGAAATCGGAAAGCGGGTGCTTCTGATCGACCTGGATCCGCAGGCTCACGCGTCGATAGGGTTGCATGTCAATAGTGACGACGTCGAGCACACAACGTACGATCTCTTCATGAATCCCCGCGTGCGGATAACCGACGCGGCTCATCGTGTCGAGGAACGATTCGATATCATTGCATCTTCGCCGGTGCTCAGCGCCATCGAGCAGGAACTGTCCGGGAAACCGGCACGCGAAACGAGATTGGTCTCGAAACTCCGGCGGGTCACGGACCAGTACGAGTACATCATGATCGATTCCCCGCCGAACGTGGGGCTTCTGACGTTCAATGCACTCATGGCGGCGGGCGAGGTTATCATTCCGATCGATCCGTGCTTCTTCTCACTGCAGGGATTGCAGAAGCTCAGGGAGACCCTCGATCTTCTCGAACGGGAGACCAACCACAAGGTCGCCGTGCACGTGCTTGTCAACAATATCGAAAAACGGACCACCTTCTCGAGGGAACTGGTGAATGATCTCGAGCGCGATCACAACGCCGTGCTGATGGACACGATCATCAGCCACTCCGTTCGGTACAAGGAGGCGGCGCTGCGTGGCGTTTCAATATTCAAAATGCAGGATGCGGAACGCCTCCAGCGCGAGTTTCTCTCACTTGCTGAGGAGATCGAGAACAGGGTCTCCATGATCGATACGCGGGACATCGATGACTGGATGGTCAAGCTTCACGGACCGCGACACGTGCAGGAAGGGATTCTGTTCATGCTCGATGCTCCGCGTGCCCAGAACGTGTACCTGACCGGTGAGTTCACGAACTGGTCCCGTGAGGGATTCAGAATGCACAAGGACGAGAAGGACAGTTTGTGGAAATCGGTCCTGCACCTCGAACCCGGCGAGTACGAGTACCGCTTCATCGTGGACGGGGTCTGGATCAAGGATCCGAACAACGCAGACTCGGTGCTCAACGAGTTCGGCCAGGAAAACTCATTGCTGATCGTGTAGCGCATGTCCGGGGAACATACAGCACAGCAGTTTGACGGAATCTCCCATCTCTTTCTCTCCTCGCGGGAATCGCGCGATGTCCTATCCGGAGCGTCGGCCGAGGTCACCCTCTGGCTCGCCGTTCACGGACGGGCGTGCAACAGGGCGCTCGTCGCCGCCGGCGTCGCCGGGGCCTTGTCCCGGCTCGGCGTACGCTGCACGCTCGTGGAGATCGGCGGGGGGCTGCCGAACGTCGGGTACTACTTCGCTCTCGAGCCGCGGGATTACCTCGCCCCGACACTGGATGAGTCACGGGTTGTCACAGGATCCGTCGATTCGCGCAGCAGGTTCGTGTACACGATCGACCCGGACCGTGTGGAACCGCATCATGCGGGGGAGACGGCGGCCGATATGCCGCACGTTATCGTGACGGCGTTTCACCACCCGCTCGATGAACGGGCATCCATCTCTCTCTCCGGGGTGGCGGCCGTCGCCGGCCGAATTTCGAGGCCGGAAGCGGGGAGTGGGAAGCGGCGGCCCGATGAGGAACGGCAACCGGATGGAATCGTGGTGTTCACCGATTCCTACACCGGCGCGTGCGCGCGTGAGATAGACGACTTCTTCCGTGTCCCCTATCCGGAGGCGGTTCTCTTCGTCGCGGAGCGAAGACCATCCGGGGGAACGGGAGGGAGTGAGATGGAAACGATCGCCTACCCGTGCGAGCTGCTGCGCGCGTGGGGCAGGCGTTCGCCCCCGGCGCATCCGTTCTTCGCGGACATTGCCATGCGTTACCTGCAGGTGATCAGCCAGCGCCGGAAAAAGGGAGCGAAACGTGCAGCCGTCTAAAGATGCCACAAGGAAGCTGAACGTGATGGCGGGGCGTCTCGCCGACGAGCCGGTGCGGGATCTCTTTACGCGGTTTTGCCGGGAGATTGCTCTCTTTTCAGATTCCATGACCGTGGTGGTCACCCCGTTCGAGGTTCGGTACTCGGACCCGCAGGGATTCCAGGTGCACGTATCCCCGTATCGTGATCTATTCCGGGTATCGATCAATCCGGCAAATCCGTGCGATATCAGGGTGAGCGGGGAGGATGGGTACGTCTCGGCCCTCGATCTTGCCCTCAAATCGTTTCTGGATATTCATGCGCTGGCTGCCGGGGGCGCCGAACCGGACCCCGGCAACGGCTCAACCACGGCGCCCTCCATGTTCCGCCCGTGATGGACGCGGCCGCATTTCCACATTTTACTTTCCCGGGCCGGGGAGTTTTACTATCTTTCTACAGGACCCCACAGTGCGTGAGGTGAAGTATGAAACAAACGGCTGCGCTCATCATCGTTCTTGTCGGAGCGTTTGCACTCGGGTCCTGCATTTTCCAGAATGATCCCCTCAAACCGAACAACCCGCCGATCATCGAGTTCTCCTATCCGCCGGAGCGGTATCTCAGCAGGACCGCCCCGGATTCGTTGCTATTTTTCATAAGGGCCGTCGATCCCGACGGGGACATTATCGACTATATTTTCGTCATCGGTGATTCGGTGCTGGGCACGAGTGATTCGCTCATGTTCTTCGCGACGGACAGCGGGGACTACCACCTTCAGGGGCTCGCCATGGACGGCAACGAACGCGCGGCGCACAGCTGGTTCATCACGGTCGACGAGGATTACAACGAACCGCCGTTCATCATCGGGTACCTTCCATCACAGCGTGAAGTGTCCTGCACCGTCGGGGAAACGCTCGCATTCAGTTTTTCCACATTCGATCCCAACAATACGCTCGACGAGCTGCAATTCACGTATGAACTCAAAAAGATCGGCGAAGCACAGACCAGCAGGTTCTACGGATCAGCGCAGTTCGAGTACCGATTCCTCGAGCGGGGGGAGTATGACCTGAAGGGGATCGTCTGGGACGGCGAGTACGGCGATACAACGAGTTGGTTCGTCAACGTTACCGGGGATCCCGATACCATCGCGCCGGCCGTGATCATCGATCTCGAAGGGCGGACGGGAAATGATCTCGGCTCCGTCTGGATAACCTGGACGGCGGTCGGCGACGACGGCACGACCGGTTCGGCCTCGGCGTACGAGGTGAGAACGTCTACCGAGCCGATTCTCACGGAGGAAGACTGGGAGGAGGCGTCCCGCAAGAACAACACTCCCGTGCCGGCGCCCCCCGGAACGCAGGAGACAATGGTTGTCCGCGCCCTGAATCCCGGCACCTACGTCTACCTGACGATGCGCGCGATCGATGATTTCTTCAACTATTCGCCCCTCGGTAACTGCATTCATCTGCTCGTGCGCGGCATCGACGCAACGGGATACGTGTATGCCATGCACACGGGTGAACCGCTCGGGGGATTCCTCGTCACATCGCACGAACGGCGGGACACCACGGATCTTTCGGGCGCCTACCTGCTGAAGGATCTGCCGTACTACATGAGCTATATCCGCGCCACCGACGATGACGCATTCGGTACGGTCGGGGAGTACTACGATTGCAACCGTGCGGTGTACGACCCGGATCCCCTCATACATCAGGATTTCTACTCGATGCCGGCACTGGGCATTCAGAGCACGTACAACGTCAAGGTGTACGAGAATCGGTTCATCGTGTTCTTCAAGGAAGTGACCGAGACGGACGGCCGCTTCGGTAAATCGACCGTCTATCACGCATGGAACCACTGGCCGCTCAAGGTGCACAGTCCGGAAAAGGTTTTCGAGGGTCTCGATCTCCAGGCCGTGGCCCGCGGGGCGATGGACGAGTGGGAGGCGGAGACCGGCTATGATCTTTTTGTCGAAGTGGACCAGCTCTCAGAGGCCGATGTCCGGATCGTCTACATCGACGATCTGGATTACAAACACCGCTACCGGACCGTGGAATGGAATCCCGATGGAACACCGAAGCTGCGGGAGATTCAGATCTACACGGCCAACACGTCGGTACCGCTGTGGCGGTTGGCCCACCTCGTCTACGCGCACGAGATGGGACACGTGCTGGGATTCCTCGCGCACAGCGCTGATCCCGGCCACCTGATGCTCGGGCTCACGCTGCCGCAGGTGCACCATGTCACGCCCGACGAGGCCAATGTGATCAAGATCCTCCGCAATATGCCGCCCATATTCGATTATGGTTCGGTGATAGATGAGTAATACATAGTATATGTCATACCGGCTGATTGTCGCCGCAATCACTGTCACATCGGCATTTATACATGAAATTATTATACAAGGAGTGATCGATCGTGGTTGGATTCGATAAATTTACCGTCAAGGCGCAGGAGGCGCTCGCCTCGGCGCAGGAGATAGCGTTCAAGCGGGGCAACACCGAAACAACGCCTGTGCACCTTCTCGATGCGGTTCTCGCGCAGGAGGAGGGTGTCGCGCTGCCGGTTCTGAAAAAGATGGGAGTGAATATCGGTGCCGTGGGTGCGGCGATCGGAGAGGCGCTGCAACACCATCCGCGTCTCGAGAAGGGCCTGCCGGATGTCCGCCCCTCGATCGATCTGCAGGAGTTGCTCCGGCGGTCGATGGAGGAGGCGGAAAAACTGCGTGATGAGTATGTCAGCACGGAGCATTTCCTTCTTGCGTTGACCGAGGACAAGGGGGAGGCCGGCAGGATTCTGAGGGGCGCCGGCGTCGAGCGGGACGGTGTGATGCAGGCGCTGGCGGGGGTACGGGGATCCCAGAGAGTCACCGACCAGAATCCGGAGAGCAAGTACCGGGCGCTCGAACGGTTCACACGGGACTTCGTGCAGCTTGCGCGCAGGGGAAAGCTGGACCCGGTGATCGGCCGCGACGACGAGATCAGGCGGGTCAGCCAGGTGCTGTCGCGCCGTACCAAGAACAACCCCGTCCTGATCGGTGAGCCCGGCGTCGGGAAGACCGCTATCGTGGAGGGACTCGCCCAGCGGATCGCGGCGGGGGAGGTGCCCGAGGGGCTGAAGAACAAGCGGCTCCTCGGTCTTGACATGGGCTCCATCGTTGCGGGAACCAAGTTCCGCGGCGAATTCGAGGAACGGTTCAAGGCGGTCCTGAGGGAGATCACCGACGCGCAGGGCGAGATCATCCTGTTCATCGACGAGCTGCATACCCTCGTCGGGGCGGGAGCGGCGGAGGGTGCGGTCGATGCCTCGAACATGATCAAGCCGGCGCTCGCGCGCGGCGAGCTCCGGTGCGTCGGGGCCACGACCCTCGACGAGTACCGCAAGCACATCGAGAAGGATGCCGCGCTGGAACGTCGGTTCCAGGTCGTCATGGTCCGGGAGCCGAACGTGGATGAGACCGTCGCGATCCTTCGCGGCCTCAAGGAGAAGTACGAAGTGCACCACGGGGTGCGGATCGTCGATTCGGCGCTGATCGCGGCGGCGAAGCTCTCCCACCGCTACATCACGTCCCGGTTTCTTCCCGACAAGGCGATCGATCTCATAGACGAAGCGGCCTCGCGGCTCCGTATCGAGATGGACAGCGTGCCGCTCGAGCTGGCCGAGATCCAGGAGAAGATCACGCAGCTCGAGATCGAGAAGCGGGCGCTGGACAAGGAGAAGGGCAAGAAGGAGGTCAAGGAGCGGCTCGCGAAGGTCAGGGAGCGTCTCTCCGTGCTCGGCGAGAAGGCTTCGGCGCTCCGTCTCAGGTGGGAGAACGAAAAGGGCGTCGTCCAGTCAATCAGGAATCTTCAGGAGCAGCTCGAACGGGCCCGGACCGACGAACAGATCGCCCAGCGCGAGGGAAACCTCGAACGTGTTGCGGAGCTTCGTTACAGTGTGATCGTCGGTCTCGAGAAGGCCCTCGAGGCCGCCCGCGCCAAGCTGGGTGATCTCCAGGAGTCGGGTGCGCGGCTGATGAAGGAGGAGGTCACCGAGAGCGAGATCGCCGAGATCGTGAGCAAATGGACCGGTATACCGGTGAGCCGCATGATGGAAGAGGAGCGGGACAAGATACTGCATCTCGAGGATCGCATCGCACGGCGTGTGGTGGGACAGCGTGAGGCTATCGAGGCGGTGAGTAACGTTGTGCGCCGTTCCCGCGCGGGACTCCACAATCCGCAGCAGCCGCTCGGGTCGTTTATCTTTCTGGGACCCACCGGTGTGGGCAAGACGGAGCTCGCCAAGGCGCTTGCCGAGGTTCTCTTCGACGACGATAACAGCATCGTGCGGATCGATATGTCCGAGTTCATGGAGAAGCACGCCGTCTCTCGGCTCCTCGGCGCGCCACCGGGCTACGTGGGGTACGAGGAGGGGGGGTACCTCACCGAGGCGGTGCGGCGAAATCCTTACTCGGTCATACTCTTCGACGAGATCGAGAAGGCGCATCCGGACATGTTCAACGTGTTGCTCCAGCTCCTCGATGACGGACGCCTTACCGACTCGCAGGGGCACGTGGTCGATTTCAAGAACACGATCGTCATCATGACCTCGAACCTCGGAACGAAGCTGCTCTCGGAGCACGATTCATTGGCGGCGGAGGAGCTTTCAGGAAAGATGATGAATATCCTCAAGGAGTTTTTCCGCCCCGAGTTCCTCAACCGCGTCGACGAGATCATCATCTTCCATTTCCTCACCCGCGAGGATATCGGGCGCATCGTCGATATCCAGGTGGGGCAGATCAACGATCGCCTGCGCGAGCGGAACCTCGAGCTCCGGCTCACCGGGCGGGCGCGCGAGGCGCTTGCCGACAAAGGGTACGTCCCCGAGTTCGGCGCGCGGCCCCTGAGGCGCCTGTTGCAACGGCGGCTCCTCGATCCGCTGGCGAAGCTGTTGATCGAGGGGACGATCGTCGAGGGAACTCCCATCGTCGCCGACTGGAAAAACGAGGAAATCGTATTCGAGCAGGAGTAGGTG
>DATKWS010000112.1:0-4448 GCA_035529435.1 Patescibacteria group bacterium | reverse complement strand
GGCGGCGTGAGCCGCGTTCGCGTCAGCGGATCGGAATCCAGCCGCTTCTCGAATATGACCACCTCCCGTCCGGTGAACACGGGGCTGTAACGCAATTCACTGCGAACGAACATCGGATCGTATGTCATCGGAAGCAGCTGGGGTCTCATCATACGGATCGTCGCGCCGTGAAGCACAAGGTACTTCACATTATTGGAGGCGAGGTACGCGAGTGTCCGATCGATAGGCGCGACCGGTATCTCAAAATACTCACCGCCGGCATAGAATGCGAACAGCGGTTTTCTGTCGGCGATTCTATCTCCCGGAGCGATCCGTTCCCGGAAGGTGCGGCCGATCTCCCGGGCCCACTGGAAGCCGTCCGAAACCGGTCGGGTGAGCTGATCCCTGTTGATGAAGATGCCGGCCGCGGCGGAGATGCACAGCGCAATCGTCAGGATGAGACGGGCAAGACGATTCCCGACAGTGTGCAATCCGATGGCGGCGTAGAGGATGAGCCCGGGGATGTACGGATAGACGAACCGGGGCTCGCCGCGGAACGTGAAGAGGGGGAAGAACGGCAACGGTGCGAACATGGCAAGCACAAAGGATCTTTTCCTGAAGATCGCATACAGCGCCAGGAGCACGATCAAGGGAGTGGCGTGCCGTGCGAGCATAAAGAGATCGTTCGGCAACCTCGCGGCATAATCGCCGAGGATACCGCCATCCCGTCCGTCCGTTTCGATTTTTTCCAGCAAGCGATCCTTGGACTCGAATTCCAGCGTCGGTTCGTGCAGCTTCCAGCTCACGGCGCTTGTCCCGAACAGTTTCGTTTTCGGAATCAACACGAGTCGGTCGGCGGCCGTTGATTGAACCGCGACGTTGACCGAATAGGGAATCAAGAATCCGGCGAGGAGCACCAGCAGGCGTTTCGGCGCCGTGAGCCTCAGCACGGATAGCACTCCGATTATGCCGAGTGCCTCCGGCCGCGTAATCGCCGCCATCCCCATACCGAGTCCCGCCGGCAGTTCCTTTCTTCGTGCGAAGAGCAGGAGGCCCGCCAGCACCCAGAAGACATAAATCGATTCGGAGAGCGTCGTCGTTGAGAGCCGGATGAAGAGTGGAGTCGATGCGAAGATGAAACTCGCGATCAGTGCGTGGGATCGCTTGACGAATTCCAGGCAGAGAAAATAGAAGACGAGCAACGATCCGGCACCGGCCAGGAGCGAAACGGCCTGGGCTGCGCGTACGCCGTCCCCGATCAGGGGAATGAACGCCGCGATGAATACCGGATAGCCGATGGGGAAGACACTGGATCGATATGATCCGGCCACGATCGAACGGGCGATGTTGATGTAGTACGTACCATCGTACGTGACGAGATCGAAGGATTTGAGAAATGGAATTCGAATCAGAACGGTCACCGCGATCAGGGCGAGGAAGTGGACCGGTCTATTGGGTTGCTTCGCAGTGATCACGGTGTTTCAATCGACGAGTCTGCCGTAATGATGCATGGCTCCGCCCGTTCCGACGAAGAACACATCGCCGGCGGAGCTTCCCCAGATTCCGTAGAAGGTGTCTTCCCAGGTGCCGTCGCGGAGTATCATTTCCCAGTCTTCGCCGTCGTAGTGGAGCACCGTGAAGTATTGGCCGGCGACATAGACATCGTCGGGGGCGCTGCCCCAGATGGCACGGAGGTCGGAGTAGAAAATGGAATAGACACGGCGCCACCTCGCGCCGTCGTAATGGAAGATATTTCCCTCCGCGTCGACAACGAATATGTCATCGGGAGCGCTTCCCCAGATTGCGTTCAATCGTGTGTTGATCGCACTGTCCAGTTCACTCCATTCCGTTCCGTCGTAGTGGAGGATCGTACCGATCGTATCGACCATGAAAATTTCGGACGCCGAATACGCCCACATGTCGGTCAGGGACCTGTCCACCCCGAGGATTACGCTCCATACCGAGCCGTCAAAGCGCATGGCGCCCTTTCCGGCCGCGAAGACATCATTCCATGCGGTGCCGTCGATGCAGCGGAGGTCTCCCGCGGCAGGGCTGTTCATGAATCCCCAGCTGTAGCCGTTGTAGTGAAAGAGGGTGCGGGCCGCACCCACGACGAAGATGTCGTAACTCGCGGTGCCCCAGACATCGTAGAGGGGGAAGGACGCGATGCCGTGTATTTCGCTCCAGGACGATCCGTTGTATCGAACGATCGTTCCGCCGGTTCCCACCGCGATGACGTCGCTGCTCGATGATCCCCACACGCCGTAAAGATCCGCGGAAGTTCCACTCGCGATCTTCCGCCATGCGTACAAGCCGGTTCCCGTGCAGATCACCTCTGGGCAGGCGGAAGTACCGGTTTCGATCACACAGGTGTGAAGCCCGGTCGCGGCGGGTTCGTAACGGACCGTCACGGATACCGACTCCCCGGCCCCGATCGCGTACGGTCCGCCGCCCGCCATGATCGTGTAGTGCTCGCTCGCTTCCCCGATCTCACCGCGGATGATCCCGTAACCGGCATTGCGGAGGATGAACGATCCGTCGAGGTATTCGCCGATGCATCGTGCGCCGAAATCGAGCTCCCGCGGTTCTATATCGCATACACTCAGCTCGACACCGAAGCCGGTGCAGGATATGGCGCCGCAGGCGCCGCATCCCGTCTCTATGGTACCGGGGATGGCGCCGACCGTGTCAGGTTGAAAGCGCACCGCCAGAACGAGACATTCACCCTGCCCGAGCGTATCGGGGCCCGTCACGCAGAGGATCTCGTAATGGCGTGAATCGGTGCTGATGCAGCAGGTGAACGGGATTTCGCCGGCATTCGTGATCGTCACCGTCGTGTCAACGAATTCACCGGTCTCCACGGTGCCGAAATCGATCGCGAATGGATCGATCGCACAGACGGGTGTATCGCCGTTTGCAGGGCGCACACCTTCATCGCTGCAGCTCATACAGAATAACGCGACGAGGATGCAGAGTGCGCCTCGCGGGCCTGTCGATCGCAGTATTGAAGAACGGGCCATTTCGAGCTCCCGGTATTCAATAAGCAATCTCCGCTCGTCCTTGTCAAATGGTAAGTTACCGTTCAGCGCGAATTGTATGCCGTGTGCTTCACGCGGTAACGGTTCCTGTCATGCCGAATCGGACATTCATGGTGTCATACGCTCGGCGTGCTGCGGGACTGTCCCTATGCCTGCTCCGGTCGCATATCGGATATGAGGACGGCCGCTGTGTTTACGGTCATCACAGCGGCCGTTTCTTCCCTCCGTCCGTTCTCATGCGGCGCGGGACGGCGCGATACGTTCCCTGTGCCGCGGTCCGCATCAACCGGACGGGATGAATATGGCGGGCGCGATCATCCCGCTGTGCGCGCCAGCCTCCTTCTCATGAGTACGGCGGCGGCGAGGATCATCGCGATCGCCAGGACCGTCACGGCCGGCACCGTCATGAGCGGTACCGGGACCGGCTCGATGACGTGAATGACCTGCACGCAGGTGTCGTAGACCGTGCCGGTCAGCGCATCCCACGCAATGATCACGAGTGTGTCGAGATCGCAGATCTCCGCATCGCCCGCGTCGACGACGCCGTAGACATCGCCGCACTCGCCGCCGTCCACCGGCGGGGTCGTGCCGCCCTGCGGGAAGCCGGCGCCGACGTGGCCCGTGCTGGTGATCACGTATCCGTACGCCGTCGGATCTGCGCAGGCGTCACCGTTACAGATCGTGAACGGTACGTACGCGGCCGTCTGGCCCTTCTCCACGACATACAGGCTGTCCTGCAGGATGTAGAGGGCGGGCGGCGACGGAACGATGTGGATGATCACCTGGTCGTGGCTGTAGAACGGATTGCCGCTGTACCAGTTCGGATCCTCGCAGGTCTCCGGGCAATCCGGGCGGCAGGTGATCGTCTCGTCACAGGCGAACATCTGGACGTACAGGGTGTCGTAGTCGCACACGACGACGTCGCACGGCACCGTGATGCAGATGTCCTGCCACCAGAGGTAGCCCGGATCGAGGAGGTAGCAGTTTCCGAGCGGCGGGTCGGCCGTGATCGTCCAGCCCATGGCGTCCCACGCATGGACACAGAAGGTATCGGTGTCCGGGCAGGTCGCCGAGACGAACCCGAAGTTGCAGGGGCCGACGGTCCAGCAGTAGGTCTCGCCGGCGATCATGTCGTGAGTATCCTCGCCGAAATCAACATAAAGAGCCGGGTCACCTTCGTACGTCGGACAAGGCTGCGCGTACATGATGCCCGGTACCAGCAGAAGCACTAACAATACTGCGAGCTTCTTCATGAGGTATTACCTCCGAATAAAACCAGCGAAGAAGTGTTCTTTTCGGAACATTCTTCTCTGTGACAACGGTATTGATGGGCCTGATGGAAATCATTGAATAGAAGGGATTTAAATGCAATCCCGAAGGGTTCCACCAGGGTTCAGGGTGATAGGTTCCCGCGAATTTAGCGCTTCACTA
>DATKWS010000111.1:0-5769 GCA_035529435.1 Patescibacteria group bacterium | reverse complement strand
CCGGCTTACGCCGAGGCGCCGCCCGCTTTCGGTGCAAGAAATCAAGATGCCGTATCGCCTCTCGATACCACACCGATAGGCGCGGTCGATGAGGTGCTCGATGCCTGCATGGACGGCGGTGCGCGGACCGAGGTTCCGCGTGACCGGCACGAACAGAACGAGGTGAACGACGGCCTCGATAATGGAGAGGCGCGCCGGATCGTTGAGCAGAGTTTTAAGGAGCGGCTGTATCCCGAGGCGCGCATCGACGAGAGTGGCCGGAGCGCCTCCCGCGTCGCCGAGGGCGATGTCCATCAATGCGATGACGGGGAACGGCGTGGATCGCAGGCTCCGCATGCGGCACCCACCGGTCAGGCTCCACGCCCGCATGGATCGCAGGCTCCGCAAGCGGGGACGCATCCTGCGGAGCATGTGACCCGCGCGCAGGCGGCCGAGAAGCCGGGAGCGGATACGGTGGTGATGGAGGCAGAGGCGCCACAGGGGCAACACGCACCGAAATACAAAGCGCAGGGGATGCAGGAGCAGCACGATGTCCCCGACCAGGTCGAGTTGAAGGCGACCCAGGACGACTGGAGGCACTACGAGGTCCAGGACCAGAAGCCTGATTGGAGCACCTATGAAGTGCCGCGATCACAGAGTGATCTGAAGAAACAGGCGGCCTCCCCGACCGAAAACGAGGTCGAGAAGGCGCTCGCCGGACTGACGGAGATGACGGCAACCGCTGATATGGAGAACATGAGCGGGCAGCCCCGGCGTGATAAGAGAGCGAAGGAGTCCCCTGCGGCGCAGCGGCAACCCGAGCCCGCGGTGGAGCAGAGGGAAAAATCAGCAACGGTCCCGCCCGCGGCACAGGCGCTCGGAATCAAGACTCAGCAGAAGCCTGCCGGAGAAGCCGAGGGTGAAACGCCTCACGCCGATGAGCCGGCGGAACAATCCCCGGTGGACAACGGCAGGAAGAACTCCGTCTGGAGCATGGACCAGCTCCGCAAGAACTTATCGAACTTCGTCGGACGGGAAGAGGAACGGGAAGAAGAGCGGGATGACGCACGGGAGGAGTAAGGGGGGGGGCGTGGGCGCCCTTCTCTGAACAGAGGTCCGGGTCCCCCATAGACCGGCATGAGAGACATAAAAAGCAGGAAGGACGGCAGGGTTGGATTCCGCGTGCGTATCCGGCCCTCCGCTCCGCGAAGCGAGCTCCTCGGCTGGAACACGGCCGGGGAGCTTCGTGTTCATGTCGCCGCGCCGCCCGTCGAGGGGGCGGCCAACAAGAAATTGATAGCCTTTCTCGCGAAACAGCTCAAGCTTTCAAAGAGCGACATCCGCATCGAGGCCGGCGAAAGCTCTCGCGTGAAGACACTATCCATTCCGGATTCAGCGCGCGGGGCGCTCGATATGCTGCCGGATATCTGACCCGCGCATCGCTCTGAATTTTAAAGAAGCTTCTTTTCGAGTATCATGGAAGCGATGGCCTCCGCGGCCGCGCGGTGGCCGCGCGGTGTCCAGTGACCGCCCTCGCCCGGATCGCCGTACAGCCGGTCGGTTTTCTCGCGCGGCAGCGCTTCGAAGTTCTCCCGAAGATTCAAAAACGGCGTACCGGAAGTTCCGGCCCAATCGGCCAATAACCCCTCCACGCTGCGGAGCTGCTCATCGATCGACCACGGTATGAAAACGAGCAGGAGCTCCGCGCCCGCGTTTTTCGTCTCGCGGCGGGTCTGATCAAGTATCGCGCGTGTGAGCCGCCGTTTACATCGCTCCTGCCGCTCGAAAAAAACCGTCCTGCCGATATGCGTGTTGAACGCTTTCCGTGCCAGCTCCACTAGATAGCTTCGGGGCAGCTTCTGTTTGCGGGAAAGAATCTCGCCGGGTGAAGGAACGGGCACGTTGGTGAGCGCCAGTGCCCCCTTTTCATCGATTTCGAAACGCGGTTTCGCATAATCGCGGAATGCGAGGATGTTCCTGTCGATGTCGAGATCGAAGAAACCAAGTATCACCAGGTCGGGCTCGAACCGGAGACCGAAGTCCCGAAGGTAGAGGAATTGCTGGTCGGTGCCGTATCCGTGAACGCCGAGGTTGATCACTTCCGCGTCCGGCAGGAGCTCCGCGAGCCGATCGGCGTACGGTTCCCCGTTTGCGACCCGCTCGCCCCACGTGTACGAGTCGCCGATGACGACGATTCGGGTGGTGTCACCCGAGGGATGATCCACCGCGAATTCTCTATCGGCCCGTATCCCCATTGAATTGGTTCTCACGCCGTCACCGGAGTAATCCGCACGGGGCCGCCATCCGAACCGCGGATCGTACCGGTCGAACCCGTACCGCGAATCGGTTATCGATTCTTCGCCGGGCGCGGTGTGCAGCTCCCGCCACCGGTACTCCCACCACGTATCCCCGTTGAACACCTTGTAGGGATCGACGGCGGTCCGCACGAAAACCTCCGCGCCGATCATACAGAGCACCGTCGAGACGACCACCGTTATCGCGGTAAACGCAACCGATCTCGGCCGGATGCGCGCGCGTTCATGCCGGGTTCTCCACGCGGTGATGATCAGGAAAATCGTCGAGACGGCAAACAGCGATGCTGCGATGATGAATGGGAGGGGTTTTGATAGCCGATGGTCGAGCGCGATGTACCGTTCGATGAACCATGGGGTCGCGATAACGGCGAGAGCGGCGCAGACGGCGGCCGACGTAAATTTTATAACGGAAAACCAGGATATCTTCATCGTGAAGTCCCGCCCCTGTTTTGCGCGATCCCGCACGCACGACGATCATTTTCGATCAGTATGACTGCATAGTGCTATTTAACTTGATTATACATAAATGTCAAATACAGTTGGAGGGACCGTACCGCCGCAGATATCTCTTGCCCGTGCAACTCCATGCATGTATAACGATCTTGGTACGAATGGGTACTATCGTACGCGAAGGAAATTATCAGGAAGGAAGCCCGGATGACCGACCTCTATGAACAGGTGAAGGAGAGCGCCGCATTTATAAGAGCGCGCACAAAGGTGAGACCGTCGTTCGGCATCGTGCTCGGGAGCGGGTTGGGAGGGCTCGCGGCGAAGATCAAGGTTTCCGCGAGGGTGCCGTACGAGGAGATACCGAACTTCCCCGTTTCGACGGTGGCCGGGCTGCACGCCGGAAACCTCCTCATCGGCGGGCTGTCGGGAAAGAAGGTCGTCGCGATGGAGGGCCGGGTGCACTACTACGAGGGATACACGATGCGGCAGGTCGCCTTCCCGATACAGGTGATGAGGGCGCTCGGCGTCCGCTCCGTGATCCTGACATCGGCGGTGGGGGGGATGAATCCGCACCTCGATCTCGGGGATATCGTCGTTATCACCGATCATATAAATATGATGGGAGACAACCCGCTGATCGGCCCGAACGACGAACGCATCGGGCCGCGCTTTCCCGACATGAGCGAACCGTACAGCCGGAAGTACATCGGCGGCCTGGAACGGACGGCGATCGATCTGAAGATGCCGGTGAAGCGGGCCGTGCTCGTCGCCGTGGCGGGACCCAACCTCGAAACGGCCGCCGAGTACCGCTTCCTGCGGGGCATCGGCGCCGATGTCGTCGGCATGTCGATGGTGCCCGAGGCGATAGCCGCGGTCCATGGGGGGATGAGGGTACTGGGACTCTCGGTAGTGACCGACAGGGCGCTTCCCGACTGCCTCGAGCCGGTCAATATCGCATCGATCGTCGCGACGGCGAAGAAGGGCGGCGTACGGCTCACCGGCCTCATCACGGAGTTCCTGAAACGGGTGTAGCGGCTCTTGTATATCGGGGCGCTGCTTCCTTTGACAGGCGTACGAGAGTCATCGGCGCCACTCCGCCAATGTATAAATCTTATTTGATCTCCATTATATGGGCGCAGCTGTGTTATATCGGAAAATTCCGACATGTCTAACACGCAAAGGGCGGTTTCAGCACATAGTTAATCTTGACAAAATCCCTCGTTTTCATTATAAGGAATAGTCCAATTTTGATTTTGTTCTTTGCTTCAGAGGGGTTCCGTGTTTTGATTGCATCCTCGCCGATATAGAATATCTGGACGGACCGGCGTGAGGTTACAGAAGGTATACCGGCTCGCGGTCTTTTATTTTTCCGGAGCTGTTTGTGGTGAATCAGAAAAATAACAAAGAGAAGCGCTACCCCGATCTTCCCCCCCAGCACGAGGCGATCACGGAGGAGGAGGAGGTCCTCCGCTTTTGGGAAGCGCACGATATCTTCAAGCGGAGCGTCGAGGAGCGGCCGTCCGACAATCCCTTTGTCTTCTACGAGGGGCCACCGACAGCGAATGGGCGGCCCGGCGTACATCATGCGATGTCCCGCACGATCAAGGATATCGTCTGCCGCTACCGGACGATGCGGGGCCACCGTGTCGTGCGCAAGGCCGGCTGGGACACGCACGGCCTGCCGGTCGAGATCGAGGTCGAGGGGATGCTCGGCCTGGACGGCAAGGATCAGATCGAGAAGTACGGGATCGCCGCATTCAACGCCGAGTGCCGCAGGAGCGTCTTCAAGTACCTCGACGAGTGGCACGAATTCACCCGCAAGCTCGGATTCTGGCTGGACCTCGACGATCCCTACGTGACCTGCACCAACGAGTACATCGAGTCGGTCTGGTGGATCCTCAAGCAATTCTGGGATCAGGACATGCTGTTCGAGGGGCACAAGGTCGTTCCCTACTGCCCGCGATGCGGCACATCGCTCTCGAGCCATGAGGTATCGCAGGGGTACGAGGACGTGAGCGATCCGTCCATTTTTATTAAATTGAAAATAGTTGACGATGACGCGTACTTCCTCGTCTGGACAACGACCCCCTGGACGTTGATCTCGAATGTCGCGCTCGCCGTCGGGCCCGACCACGACTACGTCCGCGTGCGCAACAAGGGGGACGAGCTGATCCTCGCCGAGGCGCTCGTAGGCGTTCTCGACGGCGATGTGGAAATCCTCGGCAAGGTCAAGGGAAAGGACCTGATCGGCAAGCGGTACGAGCCGTGCTATCCCTTCTTCGAGGACCGCGAGGGTGCCTTCCGCGTGATCGGCGCCGATTTCGTCACGCTCACGGAGGGAACCGGTATCGTGCACACGGCACCCGCATTCGGCGAGGACGACTACCAGGCGGGTATCACGGAGGGCCTTCCCTTCGTGCAGCCGGTAGATGAAAAAGGCCGCTTCACCGACGAAATCACCCCGTGGGCGGGGAAATTCATCAAGGATGCCGATCCCGAGATCATCGACGATCTCGCCGGGCGCGGCATTCTCTACCGGAGCGGCGAGGTGACGCACTCGTACCCGTTCTGCTGGCGCTGCTCATCCCCCCTCGTCTACTACGCGCGGCGCTCGTGGTACATCAGGACGACCGCATTCAAGGATCTCCTCATCGATACGAACAAGAAGGTCGAATGGTACCCGCCCGAGGTGGGCGAGAACCGCTTCGCCCGCTGGCTCGAGGGGAACGTCGACTGGGCGTTGAGCCGCGAGCGGTACTGGGGTACGCCGCTCAACATCTGGATCTGTGATTCATGCAAGGAGAAGTACTGCATCGGGGATCTCGCCGAGCTCAAATCGATCAGCGAGCCGATCCCCGATGATTTCGACCTGCACAAGCCGTTCATCGACGATCTCGACGTCGGCTGCCCCGAATGCGGCGGCAAGATGACACGCGTGCCCGAGGTGATCGATTGCTGGTTCGATTCGGGATCGATGCCATTTGCACAGTACCATTATCCGATGGAAAATATGGATTTCTTCAAG
>DATKWS010000110.1:0-6908 GCA_035529435.1 Patescibacteria group bacterium | reverse complement strand
CCCTGTCGGCATCGAACAGGGTGACGGGGTATCCCTTCCGCGCGAGATAGAATGCGCACGAGAGGCCGGCGGGACCTCCCCCGACAACGGCGACCTTCTCCTTACGCGACGCGGCGGCCCGTGTCATCCAGCCGGCATTCTCGAGCCCCCTATCGCCCAGCGCCCGCTCGATGGCCGGTATATTGACCGCCTGGTCGAAATCCTTGCGCGTGCATTTCTCCATGCACGGATGGAAACAGACACGCCCCGTCACCGCCGGCATCGGGTTGGTCTCGATGATGGTGCGCCACGCCTCCTCGTACCGCCCGTCGGTCACGAGATAGATATAGCGCTGGATATCCTCGCCCGCAGGACACCCGACCCTGCACGGGGAGGTTTTGAAATCGTAGTACGGCCTGATGTTACGCCACGATCCGGTGAGGTTCCAGGTCATATCATCGACCGTCATGGCGCAAATCGGCATCTCCCTGTAGCTCTTGAAAACGATCTTCTCACCCATGGACGCTCTCGGCCTCCTACTCTTTTTGCATGGACGTTCCGTGTTCCGAAGAATCCCGATTGCATGTCGAACCGGGCCGGCCTCATTTACGAAATTACCGTTACACTGTGGAAGGCCTCTTCGGTTGCCTTTTTGTTGTTTTCCTTCTTGAGAGGAACGAACTCCTCCACCGCCTCGGTGACCGCCTTGAGCCCGACCAGCTTCGTTGCGCCGGAAAAGGCGCCGAGGATGGCCGTGTTCACGATCGGCGCGGCGCGCGAGCCGAGACCGTACTTCAGCGCGATCGCGTTGGCATCGACCGCCGCGATACGGTACTTTCCGACGAGATCGGTATCATCCATCGACTGGTTTGTATTGATAATGATCCAGCCACCCTCCTTGAGACCGGCGGTAATATTGATGGTCCGTATCAGTACCGGATCGAGCACGATGAGATGATCGGGCTCGTATATCTCGCACCGTTCCCGGATTTCTCCCTCCGAAACACGGGTAAATGCGACGACGGGAGCACCACGGCGCTCGACGCCGAATGCCGGGAATGCCTGCACGAACTTGCCTTCACGGAAAAATGCAACGGCGAGGATCTCCGATGCAATCACTGCACCCTGTCCTCCCCTGCCATGCGTTCGAATCTCAATCATATCCACCCCTCATTACGGGATCATGAAAACGTTCGATACGTTGCATATCACGGGTACCCACGCTCTCCCTGCCGAAGTGCGGAAGCCCCCGACTAGGCTACCTTTTCGGGTGTGCGAGGGTCAAGCCCTTTTTTGTTATCTCTTATAATTTATACTTTAACAGTTATGCGGGCAAGTGCTTAGATAGGTCCGGGCCGGCTCCGAAACGGTGCAGCACGAATGTAATTTACAATTTTACAATATGTTGAGTCCGCCCAGAAAGTTGCAATAATAAGAATACGCCCAGGAGGACTCGAACCCCCAACCTTCTGGTCCGTAGCCAGACGCTCTATCCAATTGAGCTATGGGCGCTTAACCTTCTTTATTATTGTCACTTGCCGGTGATTCCGATGTACCGGCAATCTCGATGGGCCGCGGGGCCGGCCCCGTCGCCGATCTCGCTTTCTGCTTCAGGTCCACCTCGACGCCCCCGATAACCGAGGCGATGAGATTGTAAATCACAACCCATATCACGACGGCGATCGATCCGAACAGAGCGTACACAACGGCGATGACGGGAATCATCACGAATCCGAGATTCTTGAGGATTCCGAAATCCTCACCGAAGGCTGACTCGCCGAGGGTCGTCGCGAGGAATCCGACGCCGGTCAAGATCACGGCATACAGGATCGCGAACAGTATTCCAATGATGAGGAACAGCACGAAAACAAGCTTAACCGCCGGCCATAGCGGAATGTGCCGTATCTCGAAGCGGTGTTCCATCCGTTCACCCCGTTGTCGCGATCCGTCCTTTGTCGTTATATCCCCACGGGGCGATCAATGCAACCGGAAAACCTTCGCCCGGTGGGAAACGTGGCGGAGAGGGAGGGATTCGAACCCTCGGTAGAGTTTTACCCCTACAACCGCTTAGCAGGCGGTTGCCTTCAGCCGCTCGGCCACCTCTCCGCGTCTTTCCTCAATCCATTTCTCTGGCGGAGGGCGAGGGACTCGAACCCCCAAGGGCTTGCGCCCGGCGGATTTCAAATCCGCTGCCTTACCAATTAGGACTAGCCCTCCGCAAAAAAATGGCTCCCCTTGCGGCAAGAGGATTTTCACCCAGTATAAGAAGTATGACCCACGACTGTCAATTAAAACAGAACCACGCCGGCTCACGCACCGTTCGACTCTCTTCGCTCCCATTCCTCGAGCCTCCGCCGGTTCCGGTACCGCCTGAGCCCGAATGCCAGAAGGAAGAGCAGCGTCAAGAACAACCAATAGGGGGCGGTCTGGATCAGGGTGCCCGTATTCCGGTACCGTTTGAGCAGGATGACGTGAAGTCTCCCGTCGAAATGCTCTGGAGACTCGCCGAACGTGGTGGCGAAGGCCTCGTCGAAATCACCGAACTCGCGGATGAACGCCGTAATGGTGACGAGATCATCGGGCCGCTCGCCGAGCAGCTCCGTCACGGCGATGTAGCTGATCCCGTAGGCGAAAGCCGCATCATCGGCATCGACGGGAAACCGTCCTTCGAGATCCTCGAGGTACGGTATCTCCTTTCTGACGACCCGGCCGGTAAACCGCCATTCGTCACCGAATCCCCATTCCCCCGATTGCCTCATTGCCAGCCCCTCGAGAAACCATGCCGGGCAGTCGACACCACCCACCCGCTGGGCGAAGAGGAGGTGTGAAAGCTCGTGCCGGATCACCGTCCGTATCGGCCGGCGCATCCCGGCGACGGCTCGGGAATTGATGCCCAGTGTCTGCAAACCGGTATTGCTGTAGGCCGCGCTCCAGTCCGGGAGGCGCCCGCCGTGCGATTGCCGGTACCCCTCGATACCGTGAGCGATCATCACGGTGATCGTGTCGTACGTATCGAGTCCCAGAGACGTTGCGATCGCCCCGGCCGACTCGCACAGGAATCTATCCACCGTCTCGGCCATCGCGTCGAGACGCTCGGGATACCGGATGATGAACGCGCCCCCCAAGGAGCGCACGACGCGCTGATCGCCGTGATCCCCGGCGGAGGAACCGGCAGTGCCTGCGCCGGGGGCGCATGGCACACCGGTCAGTGCGATCAAGAATGCTGCAATCCTCGAGATGGTTCCGAATCCACGGAGGTCCATTCGGCGACGCCCTCCATTCACGCTGAATCTCAGTCCACGCCCTCTATGACGCCCCCGCCCATAACGACCCCATCACGGTACAGCACGAGCGATTGACCGGGTGTGGGAGCACGCTGCGGCTGCTCGAATGCAACGGTGAGGACACCGTCCCTCCACGCGATCTCCGCCACCGTGGCGGCAGGGTGACGATACCTGATCTTCGCCACGAGCGGTGTCGACAAGGATCGGCTGCGAAGCCTCACGCTGCGGCAGCGGACACTGTCTGCATAGAGCTCTTCGTCGGGAGCGAGTACGATCAGGTTCCGCCGCGGGTCGATTGTTTTCACGTACAGGGGCGCCGCCCCGGAGATCCCGAGCCCCCGCCGCTGGCCGACGGTGTACCGCGATATCCCGCGATGGCTCCCGAGCACGCGGCCCGCCGTATCGACCGCCTCTCCCCTCACACTCTCGATGAACCGATCGAGAAAGGCGTGAAGATCGCCCTCCGGCAGAAAACAGACATCCTGGCTCTCCCGCGATGCAACCGCCTCGATCCCCTCCCCCGCGGCGATACGGCGCACCTCCGCCTTCTGCATCGTACCGATGGGGAAGAGGCTCCGTTCGAGCACGGTTACCGGTACGCGGTAGAGAAAATACGATTGATCCTTCCGCACGTCGACGGCGGCGGCGAGATGGGCTCCGCCCCGCGGGCCCCGCACTATCCGTGCATGATGTCCCGTGGCGATAGAGACGAGACCGAGGCGATCGGCCGCCTCGGCGAGCGCGGGAAACTTGATCTTCTCGTTGCACACGATGCACGGATTCGGCGTCCGCCCGCGACGGTACTGTCTGACGAAATCACCGATGACGAGCTCACGGAAGCGACTCTCGACGTTGACGACGTAATGCGGTACGCCGATCCGTTCGCAGAGGCGCGCCGCCCGGCCGATCGCTTCGATGCTGCAGCAGTTTCTATCGGATGCGGCTGATTTCGCGAGACACACCATGCGCAGGGTTACCCCCACAACCCGGTATCCCGCCTGGTGCAATAACCACAGGGCTGTCGAGCTGTCCACCCCGCCGCTCAGGCCGACCGCCGCGGTGCGGGTCAAGGGATCAGTATGGCCGGAATCTGCCGTATTCGTTCTTCTCACCGATCGGGATTACCCCTGTAATGGTGACAGCTCCCTGAGGCGGCGAACGACCCCGGGGAACACATCGAGAAAGGCCTCTACATCCTCCACCGTATTCTCCCTGCCGAGACTGATGCGGATCGTGCTCTGCGCGTCTACGAGATCCAATCCCATGGCACGCAGCACATGGCTCGGTTCACCGGACCTGCTCGCACAGGCGCTTCCGCTGGAGACGGCGAACCCGAGGGTGCTGAGATTCAACGAAACGGCTTCCCCCTCGATGCGTGAGACGGTGAAGTTGCTCGTATTGGGAAGACGTGGGGCGCCGGCGCCATTGACCGTGATCCCCCCGCAGCAGGCGAGAACGCCCTGCTCGAGCCTGTTCCGCAGAGCTTCCACCCGCGCCGTCTCGTCGTCGAGATGTATGCGGGAGAGCCGGCACGCCTCCCCGAAACCGACTATGCCGGGAACGTTCTCGGTGCCCGGCCGCAGCCCGGACTCGTGTCCGCCGCCCGTATGGATGGCGGTGATCGGTGTGCCCCTGCGCACGTACAGCGCGCCGACACCCTTGGGACCGTAAAACTTGTGCGCGGATATCGACAGCAGATCGGCGCCGAGATCATCGACATGGATCGGCATGCGCCCCACGCCCTGCACCGCATCGACATGGAAAACGGCCCCGTGGCTCCTCGCCCGTTCGGCGATTTCCGCGATCGGCTGGATGACACCGGTCTCGTTGTTGGCGAGCATGACGCTGACGAGCGCCGTCTCCGCTCTCAGCGCGCAGGCGCAGAGATCAGCGCGTACGATGCCATCGCCGGTGCACGGGAGATAGGTGACCGCGACACCGTCATTCTCGATCGCCTGACACGTCCTCATGACGGACGGATGTTCTATCGCGCTCGTAATGATATGCGGCGATCCGGCACGCCTGCCCGGGGCCGAAACGACTCCGCGTATCGCGAGATTGTTCGATTCGGTGCCCCCCGAGGTGAATACAACCTCTTCCGTTTCGGCGCCTATCAGGGCGGCCACGCGGGCCCGTGCCTCCTCGACCGCCTCACGGCTTTCCTGCCCGAAGAAGTGCAGGCTGCTCGCATTCCCGGGCCTGGCCCGCAGGAAGGGACCCATGGCGCGCACGACTTCGCGCCGCAGTGCGGTCGTGGCGTTATGATCGAAATAGACTCGTTTCGGCAGTTCGCTCCGTCGCGTCATAGACCCGTTTCTCCTGCAAAACGATCACAAAGAAGAGCGCTGCCGGCGATGTGAACTCACGTCAAATCGGAAAGCTTGTACTCCCTGAGTACCTTTCCGATGTCGCGATCGAGCTTCTTGAGGAGGGGTACCGCCGGGCAATCATCGAACCGGTCGCACTGTTCGGCGATCGGATCGGTTGAAGGCCGGAGACAGCGGGATACGCACACGGGGCCTTCGAGTGCCTCCATGACATCGTTCACCTTGATCTTCGAGGGATGTTTCGTGAGAAGGAATCCGCCGCCGGGACCGCGGATCCCCCTGACGATACCCTTGCGCCTGAGCTGCGCAAGGAGCTGTTCGAGGAAACTGGGGGAGAGATTCTCCCGTTCGGACAGCTCCCTCGCCGAGATGGGACCCTTCCCGTAGTTCTCGGCCAATATCGAAAGAGCCCTGAGGCCGTACCGAAACATCGATGTGAAGCGCATCGCGAACCCTCCAATTTCCCATTATTTCAATAATATATTGGTACACCATATACCGGATGACGCGGGCGGGTCAAGTCCATAGATAGCGCACGGCGCGTCGCTTCGCTTCGCGCGCGGTACGATCATCCCGGCCGGCGGCGCCGGGCCACGATCCGCCCCGTTTGCAGGTAGCCGCGCCTCCCCCTCACGGCAACACCGTGATCGTCTCGATCTTCCACCCTTTTCTGATCTGCATGACGCGATCCATTCCCTGCACGACACGGCCGAAGAGCGTGTATTCATCGTTCAGGCGCGGACGATCCTCCTTCATGATATAGAACTGCGTCGTAGCGGAATCGTAATCGTCCGGAAGGCGGGCCATACCCACCATCCCGGTTTCGTGTCGAATCCGCTGGCCGAACATCTCACCTTCGACCGGCGGCAGTTCCGAGTCATTCCTGCCGGTCTGCACCAGGTACGATTCCACCCGGTGGAACTCCAGCCCGTCGTAGAACTTCTCCCGCACGAGGGCAAGGATCCGCTCGACGGCGCGTGGAGCCTGATCGGAAAGCAGCTCGATGACGATCGTTCCACCTTTCTCGAGTTCGATCCCGATCCGTGGATGTGCCGGCGTTTCCGTCGATTCACCGGTCGAATCGCCGTCCGTGGCGGCGGTATCTGCACGTACCGAATCAGCCGAAGCACTCCGGAGTGGCGGCGGAATTGAATACGCCGGCACAGCGGCAAGACCAAGCATGAGGAGCGTGGCGATCATCAAGATCATCCGCGGCCCCGGCGCCTTCCAGTGGTGGGCGTGCGGCATCGGTTGAACCTCCTCTCACCCGAGACGCGCTACGGCCGGGGCGGCGTTTGCATTCCCCGCCACGCCCGTC
>DATKWS010000109.1:0-8093 GCA_035529435.1 Patescibacteria group bacterium | reverse complement strand
CTCTCATACCACTGCAGCTCGCGCCCCAGTCGCTCAGACAGTTGTCCACATCGCCCGCGTACGCTGCGGTTGCGAAGACAAGCAGCAAAGAGAAAAGCAGAACTTTTCCTTTGAACATCGTTTAAACCTCCTAAACCTCCTCTAAAGGTTCGGGAACCAACAGAGTGGAACAATAGCCTCACCTACGAGGCGTACTGACCCCTTCCGTGTCCTATTGTTGGAGATACCTTTACTTACTCGACGGACATATTATATCACAATAAAATATAATAATTCAACATCTTTTTTTTCATTATCCCCTTCGGGCGAAGAGAATTGAAAAAATTTTGCCTCTAGAGGTCTCCCATCTGCCCGCCCTCACGTGAACGTCTGAGCAGCAGCCAGAGGAAGAATGGACCGCCGAGAAGTGCCGTGATCACGCCGACCGGAATCTCTGCCGGTGGGATGAGCGACCGCGCAAGGGCATCGCATAGAACGAGAAAGGCTCCTCCGAACACGCATGTGGCGGGTGCGAGGTAGCGGTGATCGTACCCGACGAGAAGGCGGCAGATATGCGGTGCCATCATGCCGACGAACCCGATAGGCCCGCACACGGAGACGATGCTGCCGACCATGAGTGATGTGGCGAAAAAGAGAGCCGTCTTGACCCGGCGTACCGGCACCCCCCTGCTCAGCGCGATATCCTCGCCGAGCGTCAGGACGTTCAACTCGTTGGTGAGCGCGAATATGACGAAACTTCCGGTGATCACGAAGGGGAGGATCGTGGTGACCGGTTCGTACCCAACGATCTCGAACCCACCCATCAGCCACCTGATGACGCGGAACGACCGCGTGAAATCGCTGATATACTGTATAAAGAGGATGAAGCTCGAGAAGAAGAAATTGACAGCCACACCGGCGATCAGCATCGTGGCCGTCGAGGACCCGCGCCGCACCCTCGTCAATCCGTAGACGATCAGGATCGCCATGGCGGCCCACACGAAGGCGCTGAGTGACTGTCCCGAAACGGGGCCTATCGAGAAGACGATGCCCGTGACCACATAGAGGGAGGCACCGAATGCGGCCCCGCTCGAGACGCCGAGCGTGAAGGGTGTCGCGAGCGGATTGCGAAACATCGCCTGGAACGCCATGCCGCTGAGCGCCAGGGCGGCGCCCGCGCAGAACGCGGTGAGAACCCGGGGCACGCGGATACGCCAGAAGATATCGGCGCCCGTGCCGCCCGCGGCCGGCCTCACCACCTCTTGAAGCGTTATCGTCTCTATGCCGACGAACGGCGCGAGCAGCAGCACCGCGGCGGTGAGACCGAAAATCGACACGATGACGATATTCCGTTTTTGATTCATCACTCACTCGCCTCGGGGAGAACGATGCGCCTGCCCGCCACGGGGTGCTCGATGAACACGAACTGCTTGCCATAGGCCCGCGACAGGACGGCGTTGTCCATGACCTCCCCGGGCGTCCCCGTAAAGATCACCCTTCCGTCCTTCAGAATCACCACGCGGTCGCTCTCGAGGGCCGCCGCATTGATATCGTGCGTCACGGCGACGATTGTCCTGCCCATCGTGCGATTCAGCGCCTTGAGGATCGCCCGGATTTCCGCCTCGTGTTTCGGGTCGAGAAAGGTCGTCGGTTCATCGAGGAGGAGAATATCCGCGCCCTGGGCGATCGCCGCCGCGATGAACGCGGTCTGCCGCTCGCCGCCGCTCAGTGTATCGACCCGGCGCTGCGCCAGATGATCGATCCGCGTCAGCCGGAGCGCCTCGCTCACCGCATTGCGGTCCTCCCGCCGTATCGGTGAAAAGGGGCTCCGGAACGGGTATCGGCCGAGCAGAACGAACTCCTCGACGGTAAAGGGGCACCGGCGGCCCTCGCTCTGGGGAACGTAGCTGATCCTCTTCGCCAGCGCACGCTGCCCCAACCGCTCCGCCGGGACCCCCCCCACGTGAATCGCTCCCGCGGGAACGCGGTGGATACGCATTAGGCACCTGAGCAGCGTCGTCTTTCCGGCGCCGTTCGGTCCGATGATCGAGAGATACTCTCCCGGGTAAATATCGATCGAGACGGAATCGAGGATCGTGGAATCCTCGATCGAGAAGGTGAGGTTTCTGATCTCGATGGCGGGCCGTTTCATCGATCGTCCCACCTCACATCCGGATGAATGATGCGCGCCATTTCCCGGAGGAGCATGATGAAGCGCGGCCCCGGGATAACGGCGTAATCCCCCGTCAAAACATGGATCCGACCGTTTTTCACCGCCTCGATCGCCGGAACCGTCGCCCACTCACGCACCGCCCCCTCGATCCGCGATGAATCCGCATCGAGGAGCGGACGGATATCGATGATGATCTCCGGATTGCAGTGGATGATCCCCTCCGCGGTGAGCATCGGGTAGTCGATCCGTTTTCCCTCGAAGGCATTGACACCGCCGGCCGCGCGGATCAACTCATCGTAATGGGTTCTTCGCCCCGCGACGTATACCTCCCGCAGCGTCCCGGCCTCGACCGTACGCTCGACCGCGACGAGGACCCGCGGGCACGGCAGCCCCTGCGTCGCTTCCCGAATCAACGCCATCTGCGTCTCGATCGAGTCGACGAGTGCGTGTGCCGCCTCCCCGGCGCCGCACGCGGTCCCGATCGTCTCTATCGTCCCGAGGATGTTTCGAACCGTCTTGTTGTCGACCGTGATGTAACGGAGCCCGAGCTCATCGAGAAAACTCCTCGCCCGCTCCTGCTCGGGAAGGAGGATGACGAGATCGGGGCCGAGAGAGGCGATGACCTCGTAGTTCGGATCGAGATACCCGCCGACCCGCTTCAGCCGCCTCGCCTCCGGGGGATAATTGCAGAACCTCGTCACTCCGGCCACGCGGTCCCCGAGCCCGAGCGCGAAGAGGGTCTCCGTGGTGCTCGGGGAAAGTGAGATTATGCGCCGGTACTCCCGCGCCGAATCCGGCGGTTCCGGTCGCGCGCCGTGAGCGCGGTCCGCAGGCTCCGCCGCGGCGCCGGCCGTGAAGCCGAAGAGCAGAACAACGGCCGCCGCAACCAGTATCACTCTATAAAATCCATCTCCCCTCTGTACTCTGTACGGCATGATGTGATATATGGTATACTACGTGCTTATGAAGGGGAAAGTATTTCCTTCCAAAAGGATGCGTTTATATGAGCGCGCTGGCAAAGGCATTGAAAGATAAAAGGGTTCTGATCACCGGCGGAATGGGTTTTATCGGGTCGAATCTCGCCCGGCGGCTCGTCGAGCTGGGATCGAATATCACGGTCGTCGATGCCATGCTTCCCGGATACGGAGGCAACCTGTTCAATGTAGAAGGGGTAGCGGACAAGATCCGTATCAATTTTTCCGACATCCGGGATGTGCATACGATGAATTACCTCGTGCGTGATCAGGAGATCGTTTTCCACCTTGCGGGACAGGTCGATCATATCCTCTCGCTGACGAATCCCTTCCCCGACATCGATATCAATATCCGGGGCTCGGCCGTGGTGATGGAGGCGGTGCGCGGGCATGCACCCGGCGCCCGCGTGGTCTATACCGGCACGAGGGGGCAGTACGGGCCCACGGTGAACCTGCCGGTCGGCGAGGACACGCCGATGAACCCGAAGGGACTGTACGAGCTTACGAACCTGACGGCGGAGAAGATGATGCTCCT
The DNA here is from genome assembly GCA_035529435.1 of Patescibacteria group bacterium. Lineage (GTDB taxonomy): Bacteria > Krumholzibacteriota > Krumholzibacteriia > Krumholzibacteriales > Krumholzibacteriaceae > DATKWS01. Next base: position 4,432 of record DATKWS010000109.1, on the reverse strand, counting down.
TTACAACGACAAGCATAACGTCGCAACGAGCGTTCTCCGCCTTACCAATATATACGGCCCGCGCGCGCAGATGCTTCACAGCCGGTACGGCGTGGTCAACTGGTTTGTCCGCGTCGCCCTCGACAACGGCACGATCAAGGTGTTCGGCAGTGGGGATATCAAGCGCGATTTCCTCTACGTCGACGACGCGGTCGAGGCGATTCTCCTTGCAGCGGTGCGGGACGAGGCGATCGGGGAAGTCTTCAACGTGGGGGTGGACAAACCCTCCAATTTCCTCGAGCTGGCCGAGCGCGTCATCGCGATCGCCGGATCGGGCCGCTGGGAGTTCGCTCCCTTCAGTCCCGAGCGGGCCAAGCAGGAACCGGGCGATTTCTATTCGGACATCACCAAGATTCGGAATACACTCGGGTGGGAACCGGCGACCGATCTCGATACCGGCCTGCGAGCGACGATAGAATTCTACAAACGGCACGGGAGCCACTACTGGGACGCCGTCCCGCAGTAATCGAACTGAAGACGTCCGCGACACGGTGAGTACGGAATGATCGATCCCACTGCCTTCATACACCCTACCGCCATCGTCGAGAACGACTCCATAGGGCCGCGAACGCGGATCTACGCGTTCGTGCATATCCTCGCGGGTGCCGTAATCGGCGCCGATTGCAACATCAACGACCACTGTTTCATCGAGGGTGACGTCGTTCTGGGAGACCGTGTGACGGTCAAGTGCGGCAATTACCTCTGGGACGGCCTGCGCGTCGAGGACGACGCCTTTCTCGGGCCCAATGTCGTCTATACCAACGACATCACGCCCCGGAGCAGGCGGTACCCCGATGCGTTCGAGAAGATCGTCATCGGGCGGGGTGCCTCGATCGGGGCCAACAGCGTCCTGGGAGGCGGCGTCACGATCGGGCAGTACGCCCTTGTCGGGATGGGCTCGGTCGTCACGAAGGACATCCCGGCCCACGCCCTGGTATACGGGAACCCGGCGCGTATGCATGGCTACGTGTGCCGGTGCGGGCTGACGCTCCAGCAGGAAGAGCCGGGCGGAGAGGACCTGTTCCGGTGTAGCTGCGGTGCGCGCTACCGCCTCGATCCCGTTGCCGGATTGCGAATTCTGGGTGATCGACAAGGAGAATGATGTGAAGCGTCTCTCGGTGGTGGTTCCGGTTTATTACAACGAGGGAACCCTCGAGGCCCTGTACGAACGGCTCTGTGCGATGCATGAGCGGCTCGCGGACAGGGCGGAGCTCGAGATCGTCCTCGTGGATGACGGCTCCGGGGATCGTTCGCGCGGTATCCTCGAGGGGCTCGCCGGGCGGGATCCGGAGAGGGTGCGGACCGTGCTCCTCTCACGCAACTTCGGATCGTTCAACGCGATCCTCGCGGGACTGAGCTACGCGACGGGTGATTGCATCGCGATCATTTCGGCCGACCTCCAGGACCCTCCCGAGATGATCCCCACCATGTACGAGCGGTGGGAGGCCGGCGACCGGACGGTCATGGCGGTGAGGGAAAAGCGCGAGGACCCGCTTTTCACGCGGCTGTTCTCGAGCGCCTCGTACGTGATCCTCCGCAGGCTGGCCATTCCGAATTTCCCGAAGGGCGGTTTCGACTTCGTGCTCATAGACCGGCGGGTGCGGGACATCATCGTCGGCATGGGGGAACGAAACACCTTTCTGATGGGTCTGATCGCCTGGGTGGGATTCTCGCAGTCGCAGCTCTACTACACACGGCGCAGCCGCGAGGATGGAGAGTCCCGCTGGACCTTCTGGAAAAAGTTCAAGTACCTCGTCGATTCAATCCTCGCTTTCAGCTACGCGCCGATGCGGTTCATGTCGGCGATCGGCTTCATTCTCGCTTTTCTCGGCCTCTTCTATGCCCTGTTCCTCATCATACAGAGGCTCACCTTCCATGTCGCCGTTCCCGGCTGGACGGCACTCATGGTGGTCGTCCTCGTCCTGTTCGGCTTCCAGTTCGTGGCGATGGGGGTGACGGGGGAGTATATCTGGCGGACGCTCGACGAGGTCCGCAGGCGCCCCGCCTATATCGTCGACAGGGTAATCGGCGGGGATAATAAGGATCCACAGGGGGAGAATGAGGCATGAACCAAGACAAACGGGTGCGGCTCCTCGACCTCGGACGCCAGCTCGAACCCCTGCGGAATGATCTCGAGCGGGCCGCCGCCGATGTGATCCGCAGCGGCTGGTACCTGTTCGGCGAGCGGACGAATCGCTTCGAGCGGGCGTTCGCCGACTGGCTGGGAACGGAGCACGTGGTGAGCTGCGCGAACGGCACCGACGCGATCACGCTCGCCCTCTGGAGCCTCGGCATCGGCGCGGGCGACACCGTTCTGACCGTTCCCAACACGGCGTTCCCGACGGCGTGCGCGATCACGCGCACGGGAGCGACGCCGGCGTTCGTCGATATCGACCCCAAAACGTGGCTGATCGACATCGAGGGCGCGGCAGGCGTTGTGGGCGAGTCGACGAGGGCCGTCGTTCCCGTTCATCTCTACGGGCATGCCGTCAACATACCCGCCCTGCGGGACGCGATACCCGGCGATGTCGCCATAGTCGAGGACTGCGCCCAGGGGCACGGCGCCACCCTGAACGGCCGGTTGGTGGGCACATTTTCCGATATGGCGGCGTTCAGCTTCTACCCGAGCAAGAACATCTGCGCCCTCGGCGACGCCGGGGCCGTCGCGACAAGCAGCGGGGAGCACGCCGGGCGGGCGCGTCAGCTCAGGTTTTACGGGCAGGAGAGCCGCGATCATCATCTCGCGGTCGGCTTCAACAGCCGGATCGATGAGATACAGGCGGCCTTTCTCACCATCGAGCTGGAACATATCGATCGATGGGTGGACCGGCGGCGCGAGATAGCCGGCGCATACGACGCGGCTCTCGATCGAAATGCCATCAGAAGACCGGCAATCACCGGCGGCTCGCATCCCTCCTACCACCTGTACGTCGTCCGCGTGGATGATCGCGACGCCTTCCGGCGGCTGCTCGATGCGGAGGGGATCGATACGGGCATCCACTACCCCGTGCCGATATTCTACCAGCCGGCATACCGCGGGCTCGGATACGAGCGGGGGGATTTCCCCCACGCCGAGGCCCTCGCCGGGGAGATCGTCTCCCTCCCCGTCGCCCCCCACCTGAGCGACGCCGAGGTCGGGCGGGTCATCGACGCCTGCCGGATATACGCACGCGCCGGAGGATAACGGACGAATGAGACGATCCCGCCTTCTCGCTGTACTGCTCGCCTGCGCGCTTGCCGTACGACTGGCCGCCCTCCCCGTTGGGCTGCGGCAGGCCGGGGCCCGCGGCCTCACCTACTACGACGAGTACGGCGGGATCGCCAGGAATATCGTCGAGGGCAGGGGATTCTCGTACCACTGGTACGGCGCGACACACCCGACCTCCATTCACGCACCGGCATATCCGTACATCCTGGCGGGGCTGTTCGGTCTCTTCGGTTTCGAGCGTGGCGGCGCGCTCGCCGTCCTGATCTTCAATGTCCTTCTCTCCATGCTGTTTCTCTATTTCGTGTTCCGGTGCACCGAGCACCTCCTCGGCGTCCTATCCGCACTCTGCGCGATCGCGGTACTGGCACTCTACCCCAGCCAGATCTACTACGCGGCGTCCGGCCTGCCGACCGTCCTGTACGAGGGTCTTCTTCTGGTCGTGCTCTATTTCGCCTGGCGGCTCAGGGAGAAACCGTCATACCGCCGGGCCGCCGCCTGGGGCATCTCGATCGGTGCCGCGGCCCTGTCGTACACATTCGTCCTGGTTCTGGCGCCGATGCTCGCACTCTGGATCGTCATTTCGGCCGGTGCGTCCCGTCTGCGCCGGTACATCGGACCGATCGCGGCGGCGGCCCTCATCGCCGTGATTGCCTGTGCGCCGTGGACGATCAGGAACCACAGGGTCCACGGCCGCTGGATACCGATACGCGATCAGGCGGGCACCAACCTCTGGTGGGGAAACGGTCCTCTGGCCACGGGTGACGCCGTCGCATCGATAGGCCACTCGCGCGCCGGATTCCCGGAGGAGATCGCCGCGGTGCTCGGGGGGATCCCCAACGAGGTCGATCAGGACCGCTACCTCCGGGATCAGGCGATCGAGTACATGCGGGCACACCCGGTGAAGACCCTGCGCCTCTGGGGTCTGAAGCTGTGGAACTTCTGGTGGTTCCACACCGGTATGGTGGCTGCCGCTTCCGGAATGGGACGACTCATGCTGCTCGTAAAGATCACGAGGGGGCTGCTTCTCGCCGCCGCGGCCAGCGGGTTCGTCCTGCTGTGGCGCACGAGAAGGGACCTGGTCGCGCTCGGCCTCATCTGCTGTGCGGCCATATCGATCATATTCATGATCACCCTCTCCGGCAAGATCCGCTACTTCGCCCCCCTCGAGCCGATCCTCGCCATGGC
>DATKWS010000108.1:0-3541 GCA_035529435.1 Patescibacteria group bacterium | reverse complement strand
AGCATCACGTCAAAGATGCCCTTTGTCACCTGGACGTTCGCCTGCGTCTCCTCCCAGAGGGGAGAGCCGCCCGAAGCTACGCTGTAGATTCGGAACGTGATCTCGTAGGGCCCGTCCGGGACGGCCGCCGCACCGGCATTGGTGAGCACCCCCTGGTAGTTGATGACATCGGGGATCGCGGCGTTGCCGAACGGGACCAGCCCGGCAACCAGAATGACCATGAGCACGAGCGATCGAGCCATCGTCTCCTCCTTGCGTTGCTGCGGAGTCGATACATTGATTCGTTCCGCAAGTTTCCTATCAACTGGTGTAAAGCGCTTTCCCCACCGGCAATGCACATGTTATCGCCATCCCGGTATTGCCGTCAATACCTACGTATCGCACAAATAGCTGTACAGAAGAATAACGTCGCGAAACCGCCTTCCCACCCGGCCAGCCGTCTGATACACTGAAGCGGATCGATGGTGATTCGCTTCGGATGCAATAATACATGATTGCGAGGGGATCTCATGGACGAACCGAAAACAGCGCTGCGTGAGAAGAAGATTCTCGTGCCACTCATTCTCATCCTGATCCTCGGTGCAGCGCTCCGATTCCACGGCATCGAATACCAGTCGCTCTCGAATGACGAGCTGTCGAGCTGGAAGCGGAGCAGCTACAGCGACCTCCCCGCCGTGATCAACGAGGGTGTGCGCCCCGACGTGCACCCGCCCGGATACCAGGTCCTCCTCTTTTTCGCGGAGAAGATATTCGGCGACTCGGAGCTGGCGCTGCGATTCCCGTCGGCACTCTTCGGCGTGCTCTCGATACTCGCCATATTTCTCATCGGGCTCAGGCTCTACACGTACCGTGAGGCGATCCTCTCGTCCGCCCTGATGGCAGTTCTCTGGTGCCCGGTCTTCTACAGCCAGGACGCGCGGTCATACGCGATGCTCCTCTTTTTCACACTCCTCTCTTCGTACTGCTGGATGCTGATGGTCGACGGGCTGAAAAGCGACAATCCCCGGCGCGGGCCCCTCATCGCCTACGCGGTTACGGCGGCGGTCTGCGCGTACACGCATTATTTCGGAACGTACCTGATCGCGCTCCAGGGCATCTTCACATTCATCCTGTTCATCAGAAAACGCAGGGTGCTCCTCGGGGCCGTTTACGTCTACCTCGCGATCGCCGTGGTCTACCTTCCCTGGCTCCCCATCATGCGCGAGCATCTCGCCCGGGGACCGATCTGGATCGAAACGCCGCGCGGTGGATTCGTGCATTGGCTTTTAGAATTCTTGAGATTCATATTCAACGATTCGGCAACCGTCAGAAACATCGCTCTCGTCTTTCTTCTCCTCCTGTTCGCCCGGACGTACGGCGAATTTGCGCAACGGCCTACGCGGAGCAACCTGAAACGCATTCTCGCTTCGCCTGGCGCCGTGTTGCTCCTCTGGCTCGTCGTTCCATTCGCCGGCGTCTATTTCAAATCGATATACTCGGCACCGATCCTGTCGGTCCGCAACCTGATCATCTCGCTCCCGCCCGCCTGCCTGCTGCTCGCGCGCGCCGTGCTGCGCATACCGGTCAGATCGATAATTCACACCGTCGCAATCTGCCTGATCACCGCACTCCTCGTGTACCATCTCGTATTTCCCATGGAATACTATTCGAGGATCACCAAGGATCAATTCAGGGCGGCCGTGCAGTACCTTCTGGATGCGGGCCGCATCGACCGGTGTTCATTGATCGTGGCCAACACCAATCAGGACGGGTACTTCGACTACTATTTCGAGCACCTCGGATCGGACAGGCGGGTGGACGTTCACTTCCGCTCGGAAGACGACTGGAGTGCCGTGAAGAATGCGATCGACGCCCGGAATGTCGAATGCCTGTGGTACTTTCGCGCGAGCGGTAGGGAAGAACAACAGCACATGACCTATCGTAAGGAAGGATTCGAGCTGGCCCAAAAGGAATACTTCCTCAATGTGGAGGTCAGGCTGTACAGGAAACAGTCGACCCGAAGAGAGCCGGTAACGCAGAGAATTCAAACACCTATCACGGGGGACGATCAGGGGCCTTCCCGGAAGCTGTGGGAGCGGGCCATGGAACAGGCGGTGCCGGAGGAAAAGATAAAGCTCTATCGCGAGATCGTGAGTCGCTACCCCGATGATCAGTTAGCACCGCAGGCACTCTACATGATCGGATTCATCTATGCGGAGGAACTGCAGGATACGCTGAAGGCGCAAAATGCGCTGGAGGACCTGATAATTCAGTACCCCGAAAGCAGCCTCATCGAGTCGGCGCGGTGGATGATCGGCACCCTCAACGGGAACACCAGCATAATCGAACTCATCGAAGAGACAGATCCATGATACGTGCGTAGCGGATTCTCACCTCGACAGCAACCGCCTAAATAAGAATGTATCCAAATTTGGCGATCGCAACGCCGCAAAACACTGCGATATTGCATATCATTGTGCTATCTGTTCTTGTATTATTGCTGTTTTCCAGCTATAATACTGGCTGCTTGAAAAGCGCTCATCCCTAGCATTGAACCATCACGAGTTGAAAATACGATTAGTACCGGCAATTCCATGTATTCCTGCCCATAAGAGGAGGTATTGAAATGGGGAGCCAGTTTCGTTTGTTCGTTCTCCTTGTCATCGTTGCCGTCGCGTTCACCGCCGATGCAGCCGCCGGAACGTGGTACATCCTGCCGGAGGGTGGCGGAGATGCCCCGACCATCCAGGCGGGGATCGACTTGGCCGCGGCCGGCGACACCGTATTGCTGGCGGACGGCACGTACACCGGTGACGGTAACCGTGATATTGATTACCACGGTAAAGAAATCGTCGTCAGGTCGCAGAGCGGGGACCCAGAACTCTGTGTTATCGACTGCCAGGGGAGCGAAAGCGACACACATAGAGGATTTACGTTTCAGAACGGTGAAGATACATTATCGGTGTTATCCGGAGTGACCATCCAAAACGGCTATTGCAATCAGGGGGCTTGGCCGAACTATCATGGCGGCGCAATTCTGTGTAATGCGTCATCGCCGGCGATCAGAAACAACATTTTCAGCAACAATTTTGCGGTGGTGGGAGGCGCGGTTTACATCTACTATGACGCGGCTCCGCTTGTTATAGACAACATTTTCCAGAACAACGAAGCTATGGCGGGGGGAGCACTGTATAACTATGGAACCCCTCTGATAGCCGGAAATTCATTTGTTGGTGACACTGCATATTCAGATGGCGGGGCTATCAAGAGCACCAGCGGACACATCACCGTAATTGATAACGAATTCATCAACAATGATGCGGGTATCTGGGGCGGGGCAATCATGTGTTACGGGGGTTCAGGTGAAATCGTGAACAACCTGTTTGAAGAAAATGCATGTTATGATTATGGAGATACGGTGGCGCCTGCATGCGCCCGATGAGAACGTCGTATTCACCATGCTGCGGCGTGAAGTGCCGGATGGAGCGTACGAGGAAATAACCGGCGCCGGGATCACGGCGGACGGCCTCTCGTTCACGTTCAGGGACGCGGGCTGCAAGCC
>DATKWS010000107.1:0-7984 GCA_035529435.1 Patescibacteria group bacterium | reverse complement strand
CTCTCAGACGAGCTTCCCGAGAACGCCGTCGTGTTCGAGCTCGATGAGGAACAGCTCGGAACGACGAGTTTGGAGCGCCGGTTCCTGCCGCTGCACGAGAGGGCTTCCGTTATCAAGGTGATGAATATACGCGACCAGCTCGTCATGCTGCGGGTTCTGGAGCGCGAGGATATACGGATCCATCCCTCCACGCAGATCGGCGAATCCGGCCTGCCGCCCGCGGGATACTTCATCGCGCTGAACGAGTTCGAACGGGAAATAGCCGAATCCCGCTTCAATCTCCAGCTGCTGCACGAATTCCGCGGCTCCACGGACTCCGCAGCCATCTACTCGCTGTCGGCGGGCGGCGATTGAATGCCCCGGCGGAGCGCCGCGCGGGGTTTACAATCCCCTCGAGAACACGATTATTCCGAGCACTATGATGGCGATCCCCGAGATATTGTAGGCGTTGAGGCTCTCCTTGAAAATGATCGCGGAGAGGAGCGGCACGAGGACGAAGTTCAGGCTGAGGAGGGGGTAGATCGAACCGAGCTGGAACTTGCTCATCGCGGCCATCCAGGCGAACGCGGCGCACACGGCCGCAGCGAGGCCCGAGAGAATACCGATATTCGTGAGTGCGCGCAGAAAGAATGTCGCTGCCGACGCGATGCCGTCCGTCGGTATCTGTCCCATTTTGTTGATCTCGTGCTTGATGATCAGCTGGCCGTACGTCACGAACAGCAGCGTCAGCATGACGGTGATGTATTTCATCGGAACTCTCCCAGTTTCTCCTCGATAATGTAGAGCGGGCGCTGCTTGCTCTGCAGGAACACCCTCCCGATGTATTCGCCGATGATGCCCATGCTGAACAGCTGTAAACCGCCCAGGAGTGTGATGAGTGTGATAATCGTCGGCCACCCCAGCACGGACACGCCGAAAAACAGGCTCTGGACCAAAACGATGATGAGGTACGCGAAACTCAGTATCGACACGATGAAGCCGCATATCGATATGAGGCGCAGCGGCTTCGTGGAAAAGGCCAGCAACATGCCTACGGCCAGGTTCATCTGCCTGAAGAAGCCGTACTTGGTGCGACCCTTCAGGCGCTTTCCGCTCGTCACCTCGACGGATGTCGTGGGGAAATTGATCAATCCCATGATAAAGGTGAGGCTCGGCTCGTACTCCCTGAATTTGAGCAACTCGTTCACCGCGCGCCTGCTGACGATCCGGAACATGCTCGTGTTGTAGCGGATGCTGTAATCGGAAAACGCACTCATGACCCTCACAAAAAGCCTGGAGTAGATATTCCTCAGCGGGGAGTCGTTCTTCCGCCGTTTTTCCCCGTACACGACATCGTATCCCTGCACCATCGTTGCGTACAGTTTCGGTATATCCTCCGGCATATCCTGGAGGTCCCCGTCCATGATCACGACAGCCTCGCCGCTCGAGAACTGCAATCCGGCCATGACCGCCGCCTGCTGGCCGAACGTGTTGGAAAACTTGATCACCTTGACCCGCGCGTCCTGCCCGTGGAGCTCCCCGAGAACCTCGTACGTGCGATCGGTATTGATGTCGGTCACGAATATGATCTCGAACTCGACGGCCAGCGTGTCGATCGTTTCCACGAGGCGTGAAACAAGCTCCGTGACGTTCCGTTCCTCGTCCCGGACCGGTATGATGACGGATAGATCCATCGTTCTCTCCACATCCCCCGTGATGCCGGACCGCACCGGTCATCCCCGCCGCGCGGCGCCGCCGCCTCCACTCACCGTAACGCTTCGGCGAGAGACGTCGCTATGTAATCGACATCCTCAAAGCTGAGCCCCGCATAGATCGGCAGGGTGATCTCGTTGTCGGCGACGTACTCCGTGTTCCCGAGATCTCCGCCGTAGTGCCGGTACATCGAGAAACGGTGCACCGCGGGATAATGCACGCTCGTCTGTATGCCTCTCCCGTGGAGACGGTTCCTGACCTCGTCACGCCGTTCGGCGTTTGAATCCTCCAGCACGATCGGAAAGATATAGTTCGATACGAAATCGGTATTGGTGGTGAATGGAATGATAATGCCGCCGATACCGGACAGCTTTTTCAAGTAGTATTCCCTCAGGACGGCCCGCCGCTCGAGATCGCCGTGCAGCTTGTCGAGCTGGACGAGCCCGATGCCGGCCCTGATATCGTCCATGCGGTAGTTGTACCCGAGCTCGACGACATCGTAGGCCGTGGCATGCCCCTTCGACCGCTCGTACGACAGGGTCGTCATACCGTGGGATCTGAGAAGGCGTGCCCTGGTGTAATGACGCTTGCTCCGCGTGACGAGCATGCCTCCTTCCCCGGTGCTGATATTCTTGTTGGAGAAGAAACTGAACGCGCCGATCTCTCCGATCGTACCGAGCCTGCGCCCCTTGTACTCGGAGAGAGGCGCATGGCTGGCGTCCTCGATGATCTTGAGACCGTGAGAGGCGGCGATCTCCAGGAACCTGTCCATCGCACAGGGAAAGCCTGCGTAGTGCATGGGGAGAATCGCCCTCGTTTTCCGCGTGACGATCGAAGCCGCCCTCTCCGGGTCCATGTTCGGCTCTGCCGGGGAAGCGATATCGCAGAATACCGGCGTCGCATCGACGTAGCGCACCGCGTTCACCGTGGCGATGAATGTCAGGGACGGCACGATCACCTCGTCGCCCTTCCCGATCTCCAGGCTCCGCAGCGCGAGGTGCAGGGCGGCGGTGCAGTTCGAGACGGCGACGGCGTACTCCACACCGAGCATTTCAGCGAACTTCCGCTCCAGTTCGGCGTTCTTGGGACCGATCGATATCCACCGCGAGGAGAGCACATCGAGTACGGCCTCCTTTTCGGCCTCATCGAAGTTCAAATCGAACAGGGGAATACGGTACTTCATGATCATCCGCCGCCGTCACCCGCCGCGTTACACGGTGTAGGTGCCGGATTTGTACATCGCGAGATGCCCTCGCAGCCATTCGATCGTCGTGGTGAGGCCCCGGGCAAGGTCGTACCGCGGCCGCCAGGCCGTCGCTTCGAGTATCTTTTCGTTGTTGCACCGCAGCCGTTCCACCTCGCTCCGCTCGGGTCTCACCCGCTTCTCCTCGGAAACGATCTCGATTTCTTTCCCCATGAGTGATCCGATGAGGGCGACGAGGCCACCGATCGATATCTCCTCACCCATGCCGATGTTGGTGATTTCGCCGATCAGCGCATCCGACTTGAAGATCTCGATGAATCCCTCCACCGTGTCTTCGACGAACGTCAGATCCCTCGTCGGCTCCACGTTACCCACCCGTACCGTGCCGTCCCCCGAGACGAGCTGCGTGATCACGGTCGGTATGATCGCCCGCGACGACTGCCGTGGCCCGTACGTGTTGAAGGGGCGCACGATCTTGACCGGCAGATCGAATGAACGGTGGAAGCTGATCGCGAGCTGATCCGCCCCGATCTTGGTCGCCGAGTAGGGCGACTGGCCGATCACCGGGTGATTCTCGTCGATCGGAACGTACTGGGCCGTTCCGTACGTCTCGCTCGTCGAGGTGATGATCACCTGCCCCACGCCGTGCTCGCGGGAGGCCTGGAGAACGTTGTACGTACCGCCGATATTGGTCTGCACGTAGGCCTGGGGGGAGATGTACGAGTAGGGGATGCCGATCAGGGCCGCCAGGTGAAATACGGCATCGCACCCCTTCAAGGCGCCGTGAACTGAATCGTAATCCCGTATATCGCCGGCGACGACCTCGATATCGTCACGGCGGGCGGATTCCTCGAGCCATCCCCAGTCATTGCGCGAGTTGTACCGGACGAATGCGCGGACACGGTACCCGAGCTCGACGGCCCGCTCCGCGAGGTGCGAGCCGATGAATCCCCCCGCTCCGGTGATCAGTATCGTTTTCACGTCTTCTCGCCGTTCTTGAACAACTGTTCGTAGATATTCTGAACCTCTTCGTAGTTATCGATGTTTCCGATATCGAGCCAGTATTCGTGCGTCTCGTACTTGACGATCGGTATCTTCTCTTCGAGCATGCGCATCATCAGTGTGTCCATGCCGTAGTACTCATTGTTCGGTATCAGCTCGATGATATCGGGCTTCATGATGTATATCCCCGCGAGTATCTTTGTTCGTATATCTGGTTTTTCGTCGATACCGGTGACATAATCACCCTCGTAGTATATGTTTCCGAACTGGAACGGGGTGATGATCTCCTTGATGGCGACGGTGAGGAGCGCGTCCTTCTCGACGGCGAACCGGTAGAACATCCCGAGGTCCATCAGCGAGAGAATATCACCGTTCATGAGGAGAAACGGCTCCGTCATACGATCCTTCAGCAATGAGAGCGGCCCGGCCGTTCCGAGCGGCTTGTCCTCCTTGCTCACCGTCAGGGTGACCCCGTACTTGGTGCCATCCCCGAGAAAGCTCTCGATGTACTCCGATTTGTAGTTCGTTGCCAGGAATATCTCGTCGAATCCGTACTTCTCGAGATGCTCGATCTGAATCTCGAGCACCGCCTTCTCACCGATCGGTAGGAGCGGCTTTGGGATCACCTGCGTGAAGGGGCGAACCCGCGTTCCGAGCCCACCTGCTAAAATTACTGATTTCATTGAAATTACCGCACTCCAGGCAATGCGTGACGTCCGGTGGATGGAACCATCCCCGCGACCGCACGCACGCGTCCGAACGCCGATACATTGCGGCGGTCATCGCACCAAACCGGTACGCTGCCGCCGCCAGAGATGAAAACTAACACACCACCGCCGGTATGTCCACGGAAAAGCCCTGGCAAGACAGGGGCCAATCAGGCAGCCAAAAACGTTTGACCGCATTAAAAAATAGTGATATCGTATAATGTTAAATAAAGCAAATCCTGCCACTTAGCAGGATTTACCGGCAGGATGAAGCGCCACGCTGCCGTGCAGGGGTACGTGGCGGGGATATTTCTTCAACGATTGGCACGGTCTTTGTATTGTACCAATATCAGGATTACCGTATAAGTCTCGTATTATCAGTGTCTTGATATGTTGCGAAAATTGCCACGGTGGTTGCGCGTACCGTTTCAAGCATGGCAGCGGATGCTCCATGTGATGGCCAGGCTCTCGCCCGGCGCCGAATCGATGCGTGTCTTCCTTCACAGGGCGCGGGGTGTACGGATCGATGGAACGGTGTTCATCGGGGCGAACGTCTATATCGATGACGAGTACCCCGAGAACGTCACGATTCACGACAATTCCGTGATCGGCATTTCGGCCATCATCATCGCCCACTTCAGGGGAGCCGGCACGGTCGAGATCGGTCCCGATGCATTCATCGGACCGAACAGCGTGATACTCCCCAACGTGAAGATCGGCGAGGGGGCCGTCGTCGCCGCCGGATCGGTGGTAACCCGGGACGTCGCGCCGTACATGTTCGTCGGCGGGAATCCCGATGCAAAACCGATCGCGCGCGTCACCAAGACGCTCGGGCGGGGAAAGAGCATGGAAGCGTTCCAGCGCGGGCTCAGACCGCTGCGGCCTGATAAGGAGCGGTGATGCCCCGCCGGTTCGGATGTGGCTCCCCCAAAGGAGGTTTCGAGTGGCGAACATCAAGTGTGTGATCTGGGATCTCGACAACACCCTCTGGGACGGCATCTGCCTGGAAGATCCGCAGGTTCGGTTGAAACCGGGCATAACCGACGTACTCGGGGAGATCAGCAGGCGAGGCATCGTTCAATCGATCGCCAGCAAGAACGAGCCCGAGGCGCTCCGTTTCGTCGAGAAGCTGGGTCTCGCGGATTACTTCGTCTACCCGCACGTGAACTGGAACCCGAAGGAGGAGAACATCCGCAGGATCGTCGAGATACTCAATATCGGTCTCGACGCGGCCGCCTTTGTCGATGACAACCCGTTCGAGCGGGAATCGGTCGCCGCGATGCTCCCGGAGGTCCGGACGTACGATGCCGCCGATTACATGAAGATCATCGATCGACCCGAGATGCAGCTGAAATACGACACACCGGAGGCCCGCTCTCGCGGCAGGATGTACGTCGACGAGGCGGCCCGCCAGCAGCAGGAAAAGGAGTTCGAGGGGCGCAGGGAGACCTTCCTCCTTTCACTCGGTATGAAGGCCTTCCCATGCATCGCGGTAGAGAGCGACCTCGGGCGCATCTGCGAGCTCGTCACGCGGACCAACCAGTTCAATTCGACCGGAATCCGTTACTCGGATGACGAGATCAGGGCCTTCTACAAGAGCGACGACCACGAGTTTCATATCGTCTCGTTGACCGACAAGTACGGAGACTACGGCCGCTGCGGTGTCGCGTTGATCCGCAAGGAACCGGCGGTGTGGAATATCGAGATACTGCTCGTCTCGTGCCGGGTCGCCGGCCGGGGTCTCGGGACGGCCTTCCTCTCATACCTCACCGGGGAGGCCCGGAAGTCGGGATGTACGCATCTGCGGGCAAAATATATCAAAACCGATCGCAACAGGCAGATCGGCCTCCTGTACAAGATCGTCGGATTCGACAAGGACAGGGAGATGAGCGACGAGACGGCCAGCGTATTCACATACCGGCTGGATGACGGCCCGGCGCCCTGTCCCGAATGGATTCGCCTGGAACCGTGCGCGGATGAACGGCAGCCCGACCGGGGTCCGGATGCCATCAAACGACCGAGGGGAGAGAACGGTGAACAGGGAAACAGTTGAGAATCAGCTCAGGGAGGTCATCGCGGGACGGATGCCCGGTCGGCCGGACCCCGCTTCCATTCCCACCGATATTCCGATCTTCCAGAAGGGACTCGGGCTCGATTCCATGAGCGGGCTCGAGCTCATAACGGAGATAGAAAAGCGCTTCGACGTGTACATCGACGACGACGACTTCGACATTTTCGACAGCCTTGGGGCGCTCATCGAATTCGTCGCGGAGCGCGCCAAGGGACCGGATCAATGAACCTTGGCATGTTGTTGCGGACGATCCATCGCCACTGGTACATGCGGGACCGCCCCGCGTATGCTGCGTTGCTCCGGCATGTAGATACCGCGGGGGATGTCTGGAAGGCTTCCCAGGCCGAGGTCGCCGCATGGTGGGAACGCAGGCAGGAGAGCAGTATCTCGCTCTCCGTGCCCGATCGGGGGACACTCCACGTTTCCTGCCCGCTCGATGCGTGCGTCGTCGAGGTCGACGGTGCCGAGCTCAGGGCAGCGCCGTTCACGTGCAGCATACCCACGACACTTCCCGCCGGAGACGTGACGATACGCTACCATTACCGGGGCCGGTTCGCGTTTCTCGTGCCGGAGATCCTCGGTCACCTCGGATACCGTCACCTCGCGCATTCCGCGGATGAAGACGCGGCCGACATCGCGGGCGGGGGCCTCGAACCGATCCTGGCGGTACTTCACCAAAGCTCCACGGCGCACCAACGGTACGACGTGGGGGCGCTCGCACGGTTGCGGGAACTGATCGCCGGGGCGCACCACCGGTATGGCTTGCCGGACGTGCGCATCTGGACGCTCCCACACCGGAGCGGACGGCCGTTCCGCGTCGGTGTATCGACGAGGTACGATGTGGACAAGGCGATCGTCAACCTGCCTGCGATACACGAGCTCGAGGCCCGGCACGGCCTCCGCAGCACCGTCTACCTCCGTCCGATGGGCCCGTTTTACGGCCCGCGCGAAATCATTCGATACTGCCGTTCGGGGTGCGGAGCGGAAGTGGCCCTCCACGGGGAATTCATCACCACTTCACGCGACGGGTTCGCCGACGAATTCGCGGCTGCCCGCGGTGAGAAGCAGCGCCTCGAGGAAATCACCGGCACTGCGGTCTACGGAGTGTGCATGCACGGCGGCGAGCTGCGAAGCAATACGACGCCCCGGACGCGCGACGCGATCGAGGGAGCGGGATTCCGGTATGAAACGATGTACCGGAATCACTACCACCATCCGCTCCACGTCGCCACGCATGATTCTGTCAGGAGAACGCTCAGTATCGGCCAGCACTACGCGGATATCTCGGTAACTCCGGAGCCGGGATTC
>DATKWS010000106.1:0-3575 GCA_035529435.1 Patescibacteria group bacterium | reverse complement strand
CAAGGCGAAGATCGTCAAAAAGCCCGCCTTCGTCGACCATGTCAAGTGCACCGGCTGCCAGGACTGCGAGAAGGTCTGCTCGGTGACCATCCCCGACCGCTTCAATTTCGATCTCGTATCGAAGCGCGCGGCATACATCGCTTTTCCGCAGGCCGTGCCGAAGAAGGCGGTCCTCGAACGAGAGGGCACTTCCCCCTGCACATTCTCGTGCCCGTCCAACATCAAGGCGCACGGGTACATCGCACTTGTCAGGCGGGGCGAGTACGAAAAGGCGTTCAGGCTCGTCCTCGAGGACTCCCCACTCGTCGGGAGTCTCGGCAGGGCGTGCTACGCGCCGTGCGAGCGGGAGTGCACGCGCGCGGAGCCCGGCGGGGCACCCCATATCAAGCTGATCAAGCGCTTCATCGCCGATTACTACTACGAGCGCCATCCCGAGCCGGAGTACGGTCCCCCGGAGGAGAAGACCGGCAAGCGGATCGCAATCATGGGTTCGGGCCCCTCGGGGCTTACCGCGGCCTATTTCCTCGCACGGAAGGGGCACGAGGCGGTCATATTCGAGCCCCGCAGGCGGGCCGGCGGCATGCTGCGGGCGAGCCTGCCGACCTACCGGCTGCCGAAGGATGTCGTCGACCGTGATATACGAAACGTCACCGCGCTCGGTGTCGATATCAGGACCGGGACCAGGGTGAATTCGATCAACAGGCTCTTCGAGGACGGGTTCGATGCCGTCTTTGTCTCGATCGGCGCGCCGATCCCGAAATGGCTCCGCGTTGAGGGCGAGGACCAGGACAGCGTGGTGAGCGGCATAGACTTCCTCGAGGCGGTGAATAGAGGGGACAGGCCCGATCTCGCGGGCAAGCGGACCGTCGTCATCGGCGGGGGGAACGTCGCCATCGATGTCGCGCGTACCGCGGTGCGGCTGGGAGCGCGGGAGGTGCACCTCATGTGTCTCGAGAAACGTCACGAGATGCCCGCCTCCGAGGAGGAGATAGACGAGGCGCTCCAGGAGGGCGTCGTCATTCATAATGCTCTCGGCCCCGTCCGTATCGTCGAGAAACACGGTCATGTGGCCGGTGTCGAGACGATTCACTGCACGAACGTATTCGATGATGAGGGGAATTTCTCCCCGACATTCAAAAACGGCACGGGGAAGGTCCTGCCCGGGGAATTCGTCTTCGTGGCCATCGGCCAGGAGTCGGCGACTGCAATGCTCGAGGCGGAGGGATTCGAGCTGAACCGCAATAAGACGGTCAAGGCCGATCCGGAGACGCTCGAAACGAACAGGGAAGGAGTCTTCGCGGGCGGCGAGGTCGTCAGCGGCCCGTCCATGATCGTCGAGGCGGGTGCCCAGGGCAAGCGGGCCGCATTCTTTATCGACCGCTATCTCAGGGGAGAGGCGATCGACGGCGTGCCGTTCGAGCAGCGACTGCCCGTCGTGGACAGGGAACGCGTCATTGCACGGCAGAGGAAGTACCGGACGCTCGAGGTGGAGAAGGGAGAGCTGGCGGCATGTGACCGCACCGACTGCTTCGACGAGGTGCAGCTCCCCCTCTCCGAGCAACAGGCCGTCGAGAGTGCCGCGAACTGCCTCGACTGCGGCATCTGCAGCGAGTGCCGCGAATGCGAGATCGTCTGCCCGGCCGACGCGATCGATTTCGATCAGAGGCCCGTCGAGAAGGAATACGAGGTCGGATCGGTCGTCGTATCGACCGGCTTCCGGCTCTTCCCCGCCGAGCTCCAGGAACGCTACGGCTACGGAAAATACAAGAACGTCATAACGGCGATGCAGATGGACCGTCTCGTGGCGCCCACGAGACCGTACAACCACATCCTGCGGCCGCGGGACGGCAAGGTCCCGGACAACATCGCCTACGTATTCTGCACCGGTTCGCGCGATCACACGATGAACAATCCGATCTGCTCCCGTGTCTGCTGCATGTACTCGATCAAGCAGGCGCAGCTGATACTCGGGACCCTGCCGGTCGCCGACGTCACGATGTACTATATCGACATCAGGGCGTTCGGCAAGGGGCACGATGAATTCTACGAGCAGACGAAGGCGATGGGGGTGCGGTTCGTGAAGGGCAAGGTGGCGCGGATCGACGAGAAGGAGAACGGCAACCTGATCCTTCGATACGAGGATATCGACAACGGCGGACGGATCGTCGAGACCGAGCACGATCTCGTGGTCCTCTCGGTGGGATTCGTTCCCAATACCGATTTTCTGCACCTGTTCGACGGGGAGCGGCTCGAACCGGACGATCTTCTCTTCGTCCGGGAGCCGGAAGAGGAGACGAGCCCGTCGAAAACCAGCATAGATGGAGTCTTCGTTGCGGGATCGGCGTCCGGTCCGATGGATATTCCCGATACGATACTGCATTCGGGAGCGGCCGCGGCCCAGACCGCCGCGTACCTGGAAAGAAGGAAACGGGCACGGGCGCGGGAGAATTGAAACGGCCGGCGGCGCCCGGACCACCGGTGATGCCATGAATGACAGGGAAGCCACAAAGCTCCGGAGCGAGCGCAGGATCGGCGTCTACATCTGCCACTGCGGCGGCAACATCTCGGATCACGTCGATGTCGACAGGGTACGCGAGGAGATCGAGAAGGAACTTGGTGTGACCGTCGCGAAGACCTCGATGTTCACCTGCTCGGATGCCTCGCAGCAGGAAATCATTGAGGACATACGGAAGAATGAACTCGACGGTATGGTCGTCGCCTCGTGCTCGCCGAAGCTCCACCTCTTCACCTTCAGGGGCGTCGCCGAGCGCGCCGGGCTCAATCCGTTCCAGTACGTACAGGTGAACATCCGCGAGCAGGCCTCGTGGCCCCACTCCGACGACCCGGAGGGCGCGACGAAAAAAGCGATAGGCCTCGTCAGGGGCGGCGTGGAGAAGGCGAAGCGGACGGAGCCCCTCGAGCCGATACGGGTCACGTCCGTGAAAAAGGCGTTGATCGTCGGGGCGGGAATCGCCGGTATGCGCGCGGCGATCGGGATGGCCGATCTCGGCGTCGAGGTGTTTCTGATAGAGCGCTCTCCATTCGTCGGCGGCGCCGTCGCGCGTCTCGGCCGGATGTACCTGTCAGGCAGGCGGGGCGACGAGGTCGTCGCGCAGCTCGTCGGTGAAATCAGTAAGCGGGATACCATCACGCTCTTTACCAGCGCCGAGCTCGTGGCGAAGGAAGGGTACATCGGGAACTTCGATGTGACGGTGAGGATCGAGCCGCGGTACGTAACGACGGCCGGGGGGGATTTCTCCGCCGCGATCGATGCCTGCCCCGTCGAGGTGCCCGACGGGCACAATGACGGCCTCACCACGAGGAAGGCGATCTACCGGGCATATCCCGGTGCATATCCCCACAGACCCGCCATAGATATGAATACCTGCACGAAATGCGAGCGGTGCCGCGAGGAGCGTCCCGACGCGATAGATTTCCAACAGGTGCAGGGGGAGATAACGTTCAACGTCGGCGCGATCATCACGACCACGGGATTCGACAATTACGAGCCCGTGCCGAACGAATACGGCCATGGAATGGACGGCGTCGTGACGTTGCCCCGCTTCGAACGGATG
>DATKWS010000105.1:0-31724 GCA_035529435.1 Patescibacteria group bacterium | reverse complement strand
TCGCGGTAGAACCGGTTGAGAGCCTCGATACCTTCCCGGAGGCTGCGCGTCGAGGGCACATCGAGCAGGGCGGAAAGCCTGCGCAGGGGAATGGGCTCATCCGAGGCGAAGAGGAGCGCCTCGATATCCCGCACCACCGCTGTATGCTCCCCGCCACGGTTATTCGCTGGTGACATCGGTTTCTTCCTCCGGTTGTGGTACCGGTGCGTGCTGGGGAGCATAGAGCCAGATATCGGCGCCGTGCGTCATCTGTCTCGCGATGAGCTCACCGAGTCGCACCAGCTCGAGGAGAGCGAGAAACGTGGTTATGATCTCGATCCTGTTGTACTGTCCCGCAAAGAGCTCGGTGAAGAGAACCTCCGATTTTTCGCGGATGCTCGTACGGATGATCTCGATCCTCTCTTCGACGGTGAACTGCTCGCGTTTGATGCGGTATGCAACATTCTTTTTCAGCTCCTCCATGATCGTTTTGA
This sequence comes from Patescibacteria group bacterium, assembly GCA_035529435.1. Lineage (GTDB taxonomy): Bacteria > Krumholzibacteriota > Krumholzibacteriia > Krumholzibacteriales > Krumholzibacteriaceae > DATKWS01. Next base: position 31,251 of record DATKWS010000105.1, on the reverse strand, counting down.
ACGCGCCCACCAGATCAAACAACGAAACCTCCATCGACTGCTCCTCGTCATCGCTGTCGGGCGGCTTCGACCCGGGGCGGGCGAAAACCTTTCGCCTGTCGTCCTCGCGCTCGGCGAGGTGCAGCGCGGCTTCCTTGAACTTCCGGTACTCAATGAGATTCCGGACCAGTTCATCCCGTGGATCTTCCTCCTCCTCTTCATCTTCCGCGCGCCGCGGGAGGAGCATCTGTGCCTTGATACGCATGAGGGACGCCGCCATGACGAAGAATTCCCCCGCCAGTTCGAGCTGGAGCTCCTTCATCACATCGATGTAGACGAGGTACTCGCGGGTGATATGGGAAATCGGTATATCGTATATGTTTATCTTGTCTCTACGGATCAGGTGGAGGAGAAGATCGAGCGGGCCCTCGAACTGCGAGAGACGAACTTGATATGTCATGGTGTCGTCAGCGACTCCCTACTCAAGAGGTTGCACAACACGCAATTTCTTTAAAAAACCCTTATATGACGGGAGCAATGCTATGTCAACGTTTCATTTCTGTCAACTCTTTCCTCGTTCATCCACGGGGATGGAACGTGCGATGTACCTCAAGGAGGTAATCCATATCGAGTTTTGTGTAGATCTGCGTCGTCGCGATACTCGCGTGGCCGAGCAACTCCTGGACGGCACGCAGGTCCGCGCCCCCCTCGAGGAGGTGCGTCGCGAACGAATGCCGCAGTGTATGAGGCGTGATCTCAGGCGGTAGAGCGGCGTCAACGGCACACCGCTTGAGCATTTTCCAGAAACTGACGCGTGATATCGGCCCACCGCGGTAGTTGAGAAACACGAACGGTGAGGTTCGGTTTCGTAGAAGCGTGGAGCGCGAATGCGCGAGGTACCGCTCGAGCGCCTCATGTGCCTTCTGCCCGTACGGTACGATGCGCTCCTTGTTCCCCTTGCCGCGGATCCGCACGAGACGGCGCTCCCGGTCGAGAAGCTCCATCGTGAGACGACAGATCTCAGAGACCCGCACGCCCGTCGCATACGCCATTTCAAGTAGAGCCTTATCCCTTATTCCATAGATAGTTTCATTAGGCTGTTCAAGTAGTTTCTCGAGTTCGTGCGGTGAGAGAACGAATGGTATTGAACGCATCACCTTCGGGGCCGAGATGCCTTCTATATCGAGCCGGTCGAGCGAGCCTTCCCGGTACACGAAACGGTGAAATCCCTTTACCGCACTCAGCATCCGCGCGCGGGAAGCAGGGCTGCGCGCCGGCCCTATCGCTGCGACGAAGGAGAGTGTCGATTCCAAATCTATCCGTTCCGGTGTACGGACGCCCGATTTTTCGAGGAAATCGAGATAAACGCCGAGATCGCTCCGGTAGGATCCGACGGTCAAGCCGCTCAGGCCCCGCTCGACGGCGAGATAATCGAGATAGCGCTCCACGAGTGTTTCCACCGGTGAGCGGTTCCCGCTACCGGTGAAGGTATCTGTGGATCTCCGCTGCAAGTTTCCCTCCTATACCGGGAACGGAAGCGATCTCCTCGACCTGGCTCTGCATGATCCTCTCGACACTGCCGAACGTGGAGAGGAGGAGCAGCTTTCTCCTCTCACCGATGCCGGGGATATCGTCCAGCATGGAGCGTGAAATCCCCTTTGATCGCAGTGCCCGGTGATACGTGACGGCGAACCGGTGCACCTCGTCCCGGATGCGCTGGAAAAATCGGAGCACTGGACTTCTCCGTGGCAGACGGAGCGGCCCGCCGTGCCCCTCACGGTACAGTTCCTCGTTCCTTTTCGCCAGACCGATGATCGGTATTCCGGTGACGCCCACGGTTTCCATTGCCCGCCGGGCAGCCGTCACCTGACCGGCACCGCCGTCGACCAGCACGAGATCGGGGCGTTTCTCTTTTCCCGCCGCGATATGGCTCAGACGACGCACCAGCACCTCTTCCAGCATCGCGAAATCGTCGATCCCCTTGACGTTCCTGATTCTGAAATGCCGGTAATCCGATTTGCGCGGTGCACCGTTTTCGAATGTTACCATCGCTCCGACCGCGTCACTTCCCTGTATGTTGGAAATGTCGTACGCCTCGATCCTGAACGGAGTCGACGCCAGCCCGAGGCACTCCTTTACCTCGCCGAGGATTGCACTCGCCTTTGCGTGGCGTGCGGTTTCGGCCGTGATCTTGAACCAGGCGTTCCTGCCGGCGAGCTCGATCAGTTTTTTCTTATCGCCCCTGCGGGGATTGACGATCTTCACCCTCGAACCGGTCCTGCCGCCGAGCCATCGTTCATGAAGCCCCGGATCGGCCAGTGCATGCTGCGTGTAGATCTTCCGTGGTATATCGGTTGCCACATGGTAGTAGAGCTCGAAAAACGCCTCGTACACCCGGCCGTCCGGATCGTTCGTACCCGCCGCCGGGATCACGAATGTCTCGGAGCCGAGGATCTTTCCCTCCCTGATCTTCATCACGACGCCGCACGAGCGGGTACCCTCCCGCGCCAGCGCCACGATATCCTCGTTCGAGAACCCCGGGACGGCGGCGAGCTGCCGCTGGGCGAGCGTCTCGAGCGCCTCAATCTGGTTCCGTACCATTGCCGCTTCCTCGTACCGTAGAGCGCCCGCCAGCGTTTTCATCCTGCGGCGCAGCATCTCGACGAGCTTTTCGTTCTTGCCCCGGAGAAAGAGGCGGACCTGCCTAACGAGCTCGCTGTACTCACGCTCGCTGACATTTCCCGTGCAGGGACCGAGGCATCGCTTGATGTGAAAGTTGAGGCATTCCCGTTCGCCCGCCCCTCCGAACCTCCTCTTCGAACAGGTGCGCAGCGGGAAAATCGAGCCTATCAGCCGCAAAGTCCTTCGTACCGCGCGCGCGTCGGTGTAGGGACCGAAGTATTCGGCTCCGTCATTCTCGATCTTCCTCACGACAAGCAAGCGGGGGAACCGCTCGTTCCGGGTAAGCTTTATGAACGGGTATCGCTTGTCGTCCTTGAGCCTGATATTGTAGCGTGGCCGGTATTCCTTGATGAGGTTGCATTCGAGCACCAGCGCTTCGACCTCGTTCCGCGTGGCGATATAGTCGATGTCGTCGGTCGCCGATACCAGGGCCTGAGTTTTGGGATCGAGGGTGCGGTATTTCTGAACGTAGTTCCTGACACGGCTGGATAATTTCTTGGCCTTTCCCACATATATGATCCGGCCCCTACGATTCCTCATGAAGTAGACCCCGGGTGAATCGGGCAGCTTCGATACCTTTCTCTTCAATGAATCCGTCTGATTACTTGACAAGGATGAACCTTTCTAGTATGTTATCGTTTCTTGGAGGTGAAACGTACATGCCGACTCACAAATCAGCCTGGAAGCGGAGGCGCCAGGACGAGAAGCGCCGCATACAGAATAGGACGCATCGCTCGTACCTCCGCACGGCCATAAAAGCATTCAAAGCTCTCGAGGATCCCGGAGCGGCCGGCGAACAACTGCCCGGCGTCGTATCCGTTATCGACAAGATGGTGCAGAAGGGGATCATACATCATCGTACGGCCGCACGGGTGAAATCCCGGCTGGCCAAACGGCCCCACGGTGCCTAGGTACCGATCTGTCGAATGATCCGTTCGAGGGCGTCGTCAACGGGGATTTCTTCGATCCGTCGTTCGGCTCTGAAGAATAGTTCTACCTTCCCCTCCCTGAGCTTTTTTCCCACCGTCAATCGGAGCGGTATGCCTACCAGATCGGCATCCTTGAACTTGACGCCGGGGCTGACGTCCCGATCATCGAGCAGCGGCTCTATGCCGCGGTCTTCCAGGTCCCGTTCAAAAGCGAGCGCCTGCTCCATGACCGTTTCATCGGTCACATTGACGGGCAGTATCATGATCTTGAATGGCGCGACCGACATCGGCCAGACGATGCCGTCCTTGTCGTGGTGTTGCTCGATGACGGCGGCCACCATTCGCGAGATGCCGAACCCGTAGCATCCCATGATGAACGGCCTGCCCGTACCGTCGCGGTCGAGGAAGGTGGCGTTCATGCTCGTGGAGTACTTGTCGCCGAGCTTGAATATATGCCCCACTTCGACACCACTGCTCTGCGCCATCGGCCTGTTGCATACGGGACACGGATCTCCCTCGCGCGCCCACACGAGATCGACAAAGCGCGTGACCGTGAAATCACGGCCCATCCGGACTCCCCGCAGGTGTGTATCGGCCCTGTTGGCACCGACGATCATGCTCGCATGGCTTTTGATCAGTGGATCGGCGTAGATATCGATTCCATCGGGAAGGCCGACGGGGCCTGAAAAACCAACCGGTCCCCCGGTCAGGTTCTTGATCTCATCCGGTTCGAGAAACCGAACGGCGCCTGCATCCTCGAGATGGCCCGCGAGCTTTATGTCGTTGACCTCACGGTCGCCGGGTATGAGCACGGCGACGGTACGTTCCCCCGCGCAATACAGGAGGGTTTTCACGATCTCCCGCGGGCCGACGCCGAGAAATTGCGCGACCTCCTCGACGGTCGTCATCCCGGGGGTCTCGACCTCCTCGTAGGGCTCATCCACCGCCCTCTCCTCGCCCCGCGGTTCCCCACCCTCGCGCGCCGTTCCCCGTTCCAGGTTGACGCCGTAACCGCATTCGCAGCTCAGTATCTCGGATTCACCGTTTTCGGCGAGCACCATGAACTCGTGCGATTCGCTGCCGCCGATGTAGCCCGAATCGGCCTCCACCGTGCGGAAATCGAGCCCGCACCGCCGGATTATCCTGCCGTAGGCCGCTTCCATGTCACGGTACGTCTTGTCGAGCGACTCGTCGTCCTCGTTGAAGCTGTACGCATCCTTCATGATGAACTCCCGCGCACGGATGACACCGTACCGGGGGCGGATCTCGTCGCGGAACTTCGTCAGTATCTGGTACAGGCACTGCGGCAGGTCCCGGTAGCTCTTCATCTCGTCGCGGGCCACTATCGTGATCACTTCCTCGTGAGTGGGACCGAGTGCGAACAGGCGCTTCCGGCTGTCACGAACCGTGAACAGCTCGGGGCCGAACTTGTCGAGCCGCCCACTCTCCTCGTATATCTCGGTCGGATGCAGGATCGGCATGAGCACTTCCTGGCAGCCGATCGCGTCCATCTCCTCCCTGACGATACGCTCGATATTCTTCAGAACCCGGAATCCGAGCGGCAGGAAGGTATAGACGCCCGAGGTGAGCTTCTTGATCAGACCCGCGCGCAGCATCAGGCGGTGGCTCGGTATCTCGGCCTCGTGTGGATTTTCCTTGAGTGTCGGAATACAGCTCTTCAACCAGCGCATACGTTCAATTCCCTTTCCTGTAAGATCGTTTCATCTCATATATCTTGCAGCCTTAGTAATAAAGATAGTATACTGGCCGTCAAACGGTCAAACCGAAAGATGGCCGCCGGCGCGGAAACGCGACTGGCAGATCCTCAACGACGGGACGTGTGCTCGTGGCGCTCGATTTCCTCACAATGCTGGCGGACGGCGTCGTGCTCTTCGACGGGGCGATGGGCACGATGCTCTATGAACGGGGCATATTCATCAACCGATGCTTCGATGAGATCAATCTTTCCAATCCGTCCCTCGTCGGCGACATACATCGGGATTACATCGAGGCGGGCGCCGACGTCATCGAAACGAATACATTCGGAGCGAACAGGTTCAAGCTGAGAGCCCACAGTCTCGATGACCGGTTGTACGATATAAACCGCGCCGGTGCCGAGATTGCGAAACGGATTGCCGGCGATGATACACTCGTGGCCGGCTCGATCGGTCCACTCGGCATCAAGATAGAGCCGTGGGGTCCCACATCCAACGAGGAAGCGGTCGACGTATTCAGCGAACAGGCGCGGGCGCTGCTCGACGGCGGGGTCGACCTGTTCGTGCTCGAGACATTCGCCGATCTCAATGAAATTCACCAGGCGATACACGGTGTGCGCCGGGTGAGTGACCGTCCCATCATGGCCCAGATGACCCTTCAGCGGGACGGGCTCGGATTGTACGGTACCGAGCCGGGCGAGTTCGCCGTGAGGCTGAGCCAGTGGGGCGTGGAGGTGGTGGGTGTGAATTGCTCGGTCGGACCGAAAACAATGCTCGAGGCATTGGAGAAGATGGTGAAAGCGGTGTCGTGCTATATCTCGGCCCAGCCGAACGCGGGGATTCCGCAGAATGTCGAGGGTAGGAATATGTACATGGTGTCCCCCGAGTACTTCGCGGAGTACGCACGGCGGTTCGTGCAGGTCGGCGCCAGCGTCGTCGGTGGTTGTTGCGGGACGACCCCCGCCCACATACGTTCGATGCGGGATGCGATCCGTACGATCCATCCTTCACCCAAACCATACACGCAAAAAGCCCCCCGTGTCAGCACGGAACGGGAGATGGAACCGGTCCCGATGCGGGAGAAATCACGCCTCGCATCCCGCATCGCGAGTGGGGAATTCGTGACACTTGTCGAGATTGTACCGCCGCGCGGATGCGATCCGCAGGCGGTACTCGAATCGGCCGACCGGCTGTCGAAGGCCGCCGTCGATGCCATCAACATACCGGACAGCCCGCGGGCCACCTCACGGATGAGCCCCCTCTCGCTCGCCGTGCTGATAGAGCAGCGTGCCGGCATCGAGACGGTGCTGCACTACTGCTGCAGGGATCGCAACATACTGGGCATGCAATCGGATCTGCTCGGGGCCCACGCGCTCGGGCTCAGGAACGTGCTCATCATAACGGGCGACCCGATCAAAACGGGGGATTATCCCGACGCGACCGCCGTATTCGACATCGATTCCATCGGTCTCACCAATGTCGTCCACGAGCTCAACAGGGGGAGCGATATCGGAGGCAGGCGCCTCACGATGCCGACGTCATTCCTGATCGGCGTCGGTGTGAATCCCGGTGCCGTCAACTTCGATGAGGAGATGCACCGTTTCTACTGGAAGGTCGATGCGGGGGCCGAATTCGCCGTCACGCAGCCCGTGTTCGATACCGTCCAGTTCGAGAGATTCCTCGAGCGGATCGAACCGGACCGCATCCCGGTCATCGCCGGCATATGGCCTCTCGTCAGCTTCAAGAACGCCGAATTCATGAACAACGAGCTGCCCGGTGTCAGTGTACCGGATCGTATCATGAAGCGGATGCGGGACGCCGGGAGCGGCGAATCGGCGATGCGCGAGGGCGTTTCGATCGCCGTTGAGATTCTCCGTGCGCTGCGGCCGCACATCGACGGCGTGCAGATCAGCGCTCCATTCAACAGGCACGAGCTCGCACTCGATGTGATCCGCCGGGGTCTCGCTCCGTGACCCGCTCCCGTCAGAAATTGAATCCGAGAAAAAATCCGATGTGCGTGTCCTTCTCGATCTCCTTGAAATCGGTGCGCCTGCTGAAATTCACCCTGATGACGGGAAGATACCCCATATTCATTTCGATTCCCGCACCGAAACTCCCCAGCCACTCCGTGTCCCTCCCGATGAATCCGTACGCGCGGCCGACATCGAAGAACAGCGATCCCCTGAACAGTGGGAAATCGATATGCCCGATCGGCAGCCCGACGAACAGCCTGTCCAGGAGTGGGAAACGGATCTCGTTGTTGAGAAGGACGATTCGCTTACCCGCGAATTCACGGAAATCGTATCCGCGCAGGTCCCACGAACCGCCGAGGTAGAAGAGCTGTAGATCGCTCCCCCACGCATTCCTGCTCACCAGCCGTTGCGCGAGGATGATGCGCCGCGTGAGATTGACGTAGTTACGCATGTCAAAGTGGAGGGTGGTGCTCTCGTAACGGGAACCCTGGAGATCGAGCGTGTTCCCGAAGGCGACATTCATCCGGTGGCCTTTGAGCGGCCCGCCGATATACCAGACGATATTATCCGTGGTGAAAGAGAGGTAGTTCGAGATGAGCCAGCTCTTCCCCTCCTGGATGCCGAGGTAGGTGATGTCATCGTCGCGCTCCATCCCCTTGACCACCGTCGATAGCTCCACCCGCGTGAACGTCGAGAGGGGATAGCTGACGGTGCCCATCACGCCGTACCGGCGCTCGAACCGGAGGAGATCGTAGAAGGTCCCCATGTAACTGGCGAGATGGAAGACGCTGAAGGCGTAGTTCAGCCGTCTCTCGAGGTTGATGTAGGTGAAGGCGACGTTGATATTACGCCAGAAGTCGTCGAAATCGTCCGAGGCGCTCCCGAACAGCACGATGAGCTGGTGGTTGCCGAGAATATCCGTGAGAAACAACTGAGCACCATTGCCCATGTAACCGAAATCGGGATCCACGGCGAATGCCGCCCCGATGAAGTCGATGCCGAATTTCAAGCCGTAATCCCGCGTCTTGAAGCCCTCACTGCTGTCGGGCAATCCGGGGCTCCAGTTCATGCCGGGCTCCCCGGCGACGTGCATCGGTGTGGCGTGCCCGTTCCGCTTCAGATCTGAACGGTACACCTTGTACGTACCACCGCTGTAGACCGCGGCGAGGAACTTTTCACCCTCCATGCACGGAGTCGGTTCGAAGGCGCCGCCGAGCACGTTGGTCTGCTGAACGATCGCATCGTCCGCGAGGAGGAAGACGTCGAAAATCCCTCCGCGGTCCGACGAGAAAAGAACGCCGTCACCGTCAGGCAGCCAGCGCGGGTCGTGATCCTGGTACCGGCCGTCGGTGAGCGGGGTGATCGTGCGATCCGCCAGATCGATCGTGTAGAGAGCCGTACACCGCCCGGTCCCCCTCCCGCACCGGTCGGAGTGGAAGACGAGTGCATGTCCCCGCGGATGCCAGTCGGGGCTGGAATCTTCGAAGTAATCATCGGTGAGGCGTTCGAGACTCCCGTCCGGCAACGTGCAGACGAACAGATCGGATTTACCGTGGTCGTCGATGGCCGAAAATGCGCAGTGCCTGCCGTCGGGCGACAGCACGGGCGAGTTGACGATACGGAGGTTCTTGAACAGCAGCCTGTCGAGCACCCTGGACCGGCTCACACTGAACAGGTATATCGCGTCGCGCTCACCGCTCTTCGCGACGAACACGAGCGTGTCTCCCCGCGCGTATATTCTGCTCCGCAGCAGCGGGATCGATTCGAAGTCCGTCGAGCTGCCACCGCGGATGAGGGTTTCTTTTTTCCACCTTCCGTTTTTGCGCTCGACGAGCTCGAAGAGATCGATGCTCCCGAGTCCGAATCCAAGACAGAAATACCGCTCGGTACCGTTCTCGTCCCGTGCGCAGACCGGATGGTTCTCGAACGATGGCTCTTTTGGTGAGAGCCGCTCGGCGATATCGCTGATCCGCCTCCGGTTGAGTATGGAGGGGTAGTAACGCCTGCGCAGGAATTCCTCCCAGTCATCGCCCAGTTCCCTGACATCCATGCCGATACTGGTCCTCAGGATCAAATCGAATTTATCGCTCTTCCACCAGTTGTCGAGAATCAGGCGGATGGCGTCATCGCCGAAACGCGTGGCGATGTAATGGAGAATGCTCTCGCCGACCTTGTACATCATGTACGTACCCTCTATCTGCCACATCTCCTTCAGCGGCAGGAGGGTGCCGGAAGTAACGGCGTCCCGGATGAACATCTCCGCCTCGCTGTCGAGCCTTCGATTGGCCATGAACTCGGCGAGCCCCTCGGTGAACCAGAGCGGCGGATGCGAGTAGGTGAACCGGCGGTGCTCGTTCATGACCTGCCGGAGTTTCTCGAGCATAAAGGCGTGCGTCAGCTCGTGGCGGTAGATCGCCCCGAGTTTGCCGTACGAGCCCATGAAGGGAAGCGCCACCCTCCCCTTGATGAATTCGGTGAAGCCTGCCGTTCCCTCGGAGATCATGTACGGGATGACGTTTGTTTCCTTGAAGTCATGATGGGTTCCGTAGAGTATGATCGGGATCTTGCGATCGAAGGCCACGTTGAAGTAGGTGGAGTATTCCTCGTATATATCCTCCGTGATACCGGCGATGAACTCCGCGATCGCCCGCTCGTCCGGGTAGTAGAAGATCTCGGTATGCGCGGTCTCGATGACCTTCCAGTCCTTCGGAGTGTACTGAACCTTGTTTTTTCCGAACGGGTACTGCGCTGAGACGCGTGTGATGGAGAGGAATACGGTTAAGGCACAGATGACGATTATTTTCAGCGCATTACGCATTGCTGTAACGGCCTCACCTCTAGCCTTAATGTGCATGCGTGCGGTTCGCACTGCAAGCGATAACTGTCACCGCGGGTGTGGCTATTGCACGGGCGGCACGGTGCTCCGGCGATCGTCTCCGCCTATTCACCGGGGCGCGTAATCCACGGTTGAAAAGCTGCCGGTGAACGCAACGACCGCCGGACCGACGAGACGGCAGTTCGTTGCGCCGTCATCGATTCGATCGAAGACCACCTCGAGGACGTCGCCCCCGGAGGTCTCGCACTCCACCGGCGGGCCTGCAAGATCGAGGTGCGCGGCGATGACCGCGGATGCGACAGCCCCGGTACCGCAGGCGAGGGTCTCCCGTTCCAGGCCGCGCTCGTAGGTCCGGTAGTGCAGCCGGTCGGAGCGGTGCACCGTCACCAGGTTCACGTTTGCACCCGCCGGTTGAAAGGCGGTATCGTTCCGCACTGACCGGGCGAGTGCGAGAAACCGTCCGGGCGCATATGCACGTGCGTCATCGACGAGAATGACCGCGTGCGGCACGCCGGCCACGGTAAAATGGGCCTCAACGCCCGTATCCTCGAGATTCATGTGCAACCGGATCCCCCTGACATCCTCGATATCGACGGCCACCATTCCCCCGCGCACCTCCGCCCGTACGCGACCGGACCCGGTTTCGAAGGTCATCTCACGGTGCGCGATCCCTTTCCGGTAGGCGAACAGCGCCGCACAGCGGGCGCCGTTACCGCACATGGCGGCCTCGCCCCCGTCACTGTTGTAATAACGCATCCTGAACTGGCTGTGTGAGCCGGGCCGCAGGAGGATCAGCCCGTCGGCGCCGATGCCGCGATGATACGCGCAGAGTGCTGCTATGGTACCGGCATCCGGATCGTACCGTTCCTCCAGGTCGTCGATCATGATGAAGTCGTTTCCGGCCCCGTGCATCTTGACGAAATCGACCGTGTCCGGGTTCATCGGTTCACTCCCGTTCCAAGGTTACCGGCCTGAGCGTTTGCGATTCTCCCGGCTTCACGACGAGCGTGTCCGGGGCGGCGTAGCAAGGTTCGGCGAGGGATACGGTCGTATCTGCGGGGCTCCGGTATTCCCCACATGCGCTGTCCGCCTCCATGTCGATAAAGAAGCTGACGGTGTACCTGCCCGGAGGGATCACCGGAATGACGAAGTTCCCCGTCGTGTCCGTTGCAGCGATGATCGGCCGTTCGCCGGGAAGGAGCGGCGCCAGCCTCACCGTCGGATGCTTGCCGAGCTCCGTCATGTCGATGACGCGGCCGTCGACCGATCCGGGCTCATTCGGATCGACGATGTAGATCAGTATGCCGTCAATGCCGGTACGATCTCTCGTCAGCACGATCGTATCGGGGAACAGCGCCGAGAACTCGCTCCCCTCGGAAAAGACGCCGTCACCGTTCTTGTCGGTGAATGCCCACAGGATGAACCGAGAGCTGTCAGCGGGTATAGCGCTGAAGGTGAAGTCCCCATTCCTGTCAGCAAACGCGAGGCGCGATTCCCGTTCCCTCCTCACATCTACGGTCGTATCAGCGACCGCGAAGATCGCGGCCACACCGGTTGAATCTGGCTTCTTCTTGAACAGGATCTTGCCGCCGATGGTGCCCTCATCGATCCGCGGGGACGTGGCGAAACTGAAGGTGACCGGGGTGGAGCTCTTGACCTGATGGTTGTCCTGGTAGCCGATCTTGACAAGCACGGTGACGGTTGTCTCCGGGAGGATCTCCTTGAATTCGATCGTCACCCGTTCCCCCTTTACCTTGACCGCCTTGAAATCGAGCGGGGGATAGGTGATTATCCTGTTCTTGAAACTATCTCCGTCGAGCTTTTCGTCAAACCGGATCATGACGGCGGTGTCGCGGGCGATTCCGGCGGAATCCGGAGCCGGTGTGATCGCAACGACGCGCGGCGGAATCTTGTCCTCGGGTCCTCCGGTCGGAGGCTCCATGACGGCGCACGCGGCGAAGAGACCGGTTACAACGAACACGATGAACCGCTTCACGATCCTCTACTCCTCCCCGGGAATCAGCAGTGCGAGGATGGCCCGCTGGATATGAAGCCGGTTCTCCGCCTCCTCGTACACGAGCGAGTGCGGACCGTCGATGACCGAGTCGGTCACCTCCTCACCCCTGTGTGCCGGGAGACAGTGGAGAAAAACGCTTTCCTTGTCGGCCCGGGACATGAGCGTATCGTTGATCTGGTAATTCCGGAACGCCTTGATCCGGCGCTCCCTCTCGCTCTCCTGACCCATGCTCGCCCACACGTCCGCGTAGACGACATGGGCGCCCTTCACGGCCTCCATCGGATCCTCCGCCCACCGGTAATCGGGATCGCCGTCACGTCTTACCTCTTCGATGTAATCATCGGAGATCGCGTACGCCGGTGGAGAGCTCAGGATAAAGGTGAAGGGGTAGCGGGCGGCGGCGTTCAGCCAGCTTCGCGCGAGGTTGTTGCCGTCTCCGATCATGACGACCTTCTTGCCCTCGATGGTACCGAAACGTTCGATCACGGTGAGAATATCTCCCATCACCTGGCATGGGTGGAGCAGGTCGGTGAGACCGTTCACCACCGGCACGGCCGCATATGAAGCGATTTCCTCGACGAGCCCCTGGTCGAACGTGCGAATCATGATACCGTCGACGAACCGTGACATGACCGCGCCCACGTCCTTCGGGGCCTCACGGCTGCCGATCCCGATCTCCCGCTCGGTGATGTAGAGGCTGGAACCCCCCAGTTGCCGCATCGCAACCTCGAAGCTCACGCGCGTCCGCAGGCTCGGCTTGTGGAATATACAGGCGAGGACGCGTCCCGCGTGGGTGGATTTCAACCGGAACTGCCTGGCGAGCGGCTTCTGCTCGCGGGAGAGCGCCACAATCGTATCGAGTTCCTCGCGGGAAAAATCGCGGATCGAGAGGAAGTCCTTCTTGCTCAGTTTCATACAGGCTCCTTCCTAGAGAATGTAACGGGCGAGATCCTCATCCTTCACGATCTCCTCGAGCTTGGTGCGGACCGTCCGTGCATCGATCACGATCTTTCGCTTCCGTGAATCGGGGAGCTCGAAGAGAATATCCTCGAGCAGTGTCGTCAGGATCGTGTGGAGACGCCGCGCACCGATGTTCTCCATCTTCTGGTTCACGCGGTACGCCATCTTCGCGATTTCACTGACCGCCCCCCGTGAGAACCGTATGGAGCAGCCCTCCGATTCGATCAACGCCGTGTACTGCTTTAAGAGGGCGTTCTGCGGTTCGAGCAGGATTCGCTCGAAATCCCTCTCGGTCAGCGGCTTGAATTCCACCCTGATGGGAAACCGCCCCTGGAGTTCCGGCACGAGGTCGGACGGCTTCGCGATATGGAACGCGCCCGCAGCGATGAAGAGGATGTGGTCCGTTTTTACGACGCCGTACTTGGTGTTGACGCTGCAACCCTCGACGATCGGCAGGATATCACGCTGGACACCCTCACGGGAAACGTCGGGGCCGTGTTTTGATCCGCTCCCCGCGATCTTGTCGATCTCGTCGATGAAAATGATTCCCGACTCCTCGACAAACTTGATTGCGTGGGAGACGACGCGGTCCATATCGACGAGCTTCTCCTTCTCTTCCTGCATGAGCATCTTCTTCGCTTCCTCGACCGTCACCCGCCGTCCCTTCTTTTGCCGCGGCATGAGATGCTCGAGGCCCGGGGGAAACTTCACCCCCATTTCCTCGAGACCGGCGTTCGAGAAGATCTCGATGAAGGGTTTTGCGGGCCCTTCCGTTTCGATCTTTACTTCCCGCATATCGAGATCGCCATGCAGCAGCTTTTCCTTTAATTTTTCCTTGGTCCGTGATCTCCGCTCCTCCACATCCCCCCCGTCATCCACCGGTCCGCTCCGCACCCGCGGCAGGAGAAGATCGACAAGCCGCTCCGTGGCCATCTCCCGAGCCCGCTCCTCGACCTTGGTGTACTCCTTTTCCTTTTCCATGTTTATGCTGATCTCGACGAGATCGCGGACCATCGACTCGACGTCCCTGCCGACATACCCCACCTCGGTGTATTTTGTCGCCTCCACCTTGATGAACGGCGCCTGTGCGAGGCGCGCGAGCCTCCGTGCGACCTCCGTCTTGCCGACCCCCGTCGGGCCGTGCATGATGATATTGTTCGGTAGTATCTCGTCGCGGAGCGATTCATCGACGCGTTTGCGCCTCCACCGGTTGCGGAGGGCTATGGCGACGGATCGTTTCGCCTCGTCCTGGCCGATGATGTACCGGTCCAGTTCCTCGACGATCTGCCTGGGTGTCAACTCTTCCATGAATTCACCACCTCACAACGTTTCAATCATTATCTCCGAATTCGTGTAGATGCAGATTTGTGAAGCAATTTCAAGTGATTTTTTAACAATCTGTTGTGGGTCTAACTTCGTGTTGTTTCTCAAGGCTCTGGCGGCGGCGAGCGCATAGGGGCCACCCGAGCCGATCGCCAGGATCCCGTCGTCGGGTTCGACGATATCTCCCTTGCCGGAGAGGATCAGGGAGTGCGTGCTGTCCATCACCGTGAGGAGGGCCTCGAGATGACGCAGCACTTTGTCGCTCCTCCATTCCTTGCCCAGCTCGACCGCGGCCTTCATCAGGTTGCCGCTGAACTCGCCGAGCTTGGACTCGAACTTCGAGAAGAGGGTTATGGCATCGGCCGTGCTGCCGGCAAAACCGGCAAGAACGGTGCCGTCCCCGATGACCCGTATCTTTCGTGCGCCATGCTTGACGATGGTTTCACCGAACGTGATCTGGCCATCTCCCCCCATGGCGACTTTGTCGGCGATCCTGACGCCGAGTATCGTCGTGCCCTTGTACATGGCGGCTCCTCCCGGTTACCCGTATCGAGTACCCCTCGATCGCACCGTTCGATTCACTATAAGGTAATCTATGCGGCGAATTGCTGCAACTCCGCTCTTGTCCCACCCACCGATTGCCGGGGGCTCCGTACGACATCCGCCGGCCTCGCACGGTGTCCCGGAGCGGAACGGCGAAACGAGCTCAGGCCCTCGGATGAGCCTGATCGTATACATCGCGCAGCTTTTCTGTCGTGACATGGGTGTAGATCTGCGTCGTCGTCAGGCTCACGTGTCCCAGCAGTTCCTGCACCGCCCTGAGGTCGGCGCCCGCGTCGAGAAGGTGCGTGGCGAATGTATGCCTCAGGACGTGCGGGCTCATTCTCGAGAGCGACGCCACCTTTTCGAGGTACCGGCGCACGATGCGCTGAACGGTCCGCCTGCTGATCGGGGCGCCCCCGCGGCCGGCGATCAGCGGTTCAACGGATCTCTCACCGAAAAACCACCGGTATTCGGCCCGGCTGCGGAATGCGTGCTCGGTGATTCCGAACCGGTCAGAAAGGTAGCTCCTGAGACTCTCCGCGGCATGCCCCTGGAGCGGGAGAATCCGCTCCTTGTTACGTTTCCCCAGCACCTTGATGGTGCCCCGTTCGAAGTCGCAGTCTCCGACGGTGCACCCGATCAGCTCGGCGAGGCGCATGCCCGTGCCGTACAGGAGCTCGAGAACCGCCCGGTCGCGCAAGCCTTTTTTTGTGTCGGTGGCCGGAATCGTCATCATCTGCTCGATCGCTTTTCCCGCCGCGAAGACCGGAAGATCCTTTCCCGTTCTCGGCGGGGATATCCCGATCGTCGGATCGCCCGCTATAAGATCCCGCCGCTTGCAGAACGAGAAAAAGCTCCTGAGGGATGCGACCTTCCTCGCGATGCTCCGCGATGAGTAGCCATTCCGCGAGAGTGTGCCGAGAAACGATCGAATTGCTATCGAGTCAACATCGGCGAGCCGCGGTTCGATCGAGAGCTCCTCCCGGAGGTAATTCGAAAACTGGAGTACGTCCGCCTCGTAGGCCCGCACGGTCGCCTCTGACGCCCCTTTCTCGAGGCCGAGGTACAGAAGGTAATTCTTCAGCGCCGATGTGAGCATGACGCCACTATACCAGAGGTTACACGTCGATACAAGGAGACACTCGTCTGTTTACGGCAGTGAATTATCAGCGATAAACTCGCTGAGTTTCTCCAAGGAACGCGCGGAGGCGGCAGCCCTCCGCTCCCTGCGTTTCGCTTTCACCGGGGGAAGGAGTCCGAAATTGACGTTCATCGGCTGGAACGGTTCCGGCCCGTTCGCGAGGTGCCGCTGGAGGGCCCCGATCAGGGTTTCCCGTGGGAAGAGGGGGAGCGTTTCTCCCTCGAGGTACCGCACGATATGGAACGCGCTGACAAGCCCGTGGGCTATCGATTCGAC
Organism: Patescibacteria group bacterium; assembly: GCA_035529435.1. Taxonomy (GTDB): domain Bacteria; phylum Krumholzibacteriota; class Krumholzibacteriia; order Krumholzibacteriales; family Krumholzibacteriaceae; genus DATKWS01. Next base: position 14,877 of record DATKWS010000105.1, on the reverse strand, counting down.
ATATCCCTCGACGCCGACGAGCTGTCCCGCGAAGAAGAGCCCGTCACGTCTTCGCGACATCTGCCGCTCGTCGAGCAGCCGGGGAGCGTCGAGAAATGTATTGCGGTGGATCGATCCCCACCGAACGATGACCGAACCGCTGAGGGCGGGGATCATCCCGACCAGTTCCCGCTGGGCATCGCGCGTGAGCCGTGTCTGAAACCCGACCAGCCCGAGCATCGTACCGTCGAGGGTTTCCTGCCGGAGCTGTATGACCGCGTACGGTTCGCGCCCGGTGCGGGGATCGACGAGTCCCTTGGGCCTGAGGGGACCGAAACGGAGCGCGTCGTCCCCCCGCGAGGCGATGATCTCGACGGGAAGACAGGCCTCGAAATACCGGCGTTTCTCGAAGCAGTGCCTGTCGATCGTGTGTGCGGCTTTCAGAAAATCGACGAGGCGGCGGTATTCGTCCCTCTCGAGCGGGACGTTCCAGTAATCCTCCCCTCCCTTTCCGTACCGGGACGCTCGAAAGATGCGTCCGGCGTCGACCGTATCGGCCTGCACCGACAGCGATATGGCGTCGTAGAAATACATGTGCTCCGCTCCGAAATGATCCCTGATCGCGTGTGAGAGCGATTCGGATGTCAGGGGGCCCGTGGCAATGACACTACACGGTGGCAGCTCGATATCGCCGATCTCGCGTCTCTCGAGACGGATCGATGACTCGTTCTCGATGAGCCCGGTGACATGACCCGCGAATACCTCGCGGTCCACCGCCAGCGCATGCCCGGCCGGGACCCGCGCCTCGCCCGCCGCGGCGAGAAGCTTGCAACCGAGCATTCGCAGCTCGTTCTTGAACAATCCCGAGGCGGTCCCGGGATCGGTTGACTTCAGGGAGTTGCTGCACACGAGCTCTGCGAGGTACGGCGTCCGGTGCGCCGGCGTGGAATGCACCGGTCTCATCTCGATCAGGGTCACGCGAACGCCCCGGCCGGCGAGTTGCAGCGCCAGCTCGGAGCCGGCAAGCCCCCCGCCGACGATCGTGACCTCGTTTTTCAAGGGGTGACCTCGAACTTGCAGGATGGGCATCTCAGGTACTGCCCCTTCAGCTTCGAATCCTTCTCGACGAGGTAGGCACCGGTGCAGTTCGGACACACCGTACCGGTCGGTTTGTCCCAGCTCGCGTAGTCACACTTCGGATAGTTGCTGCATCCGTAGAAGGTCCTGCCGCGGCGCGTCTTTCGGATGGTAATCTCACCACCGCATCCCTCCCGGGGGCAGGGAATGCCCAGCGTGGCCGCCTCCGTGTACTTGCAGGTCGGGTAGTTGCTGCATGCGATGAACTTGCCGAAGCGGCCGTTTTTATAAACAAGCCCGCCCCCGCACTGTGGGCACTGCTTGTCGATCGTTTCCTGTTCCTCCAGGGACCTCGTGAACTTGCAATCGGGATACCCCGGGCAGGCCAGGAACGGGCCGTTGCGGCTCCATTTCTTCACCAGCCTGTTGCCGCAGTTATCGCAGACGGAATCGGTTTCCTCGTTGACGAGCGCCTTCAGCTCGGTTCGTCTGCTCTCGAACTCCTTGAGATCGATCATGAGGGGATCGTAAAAAAACCGTACGACGTCCTGCCAATCGTCCTTGGCCTCCTCGATCTTGTCGAGCTCGTTTTCCATCCGGGCCGTGAAATCGACCTCGAATATATCCTTGAATGACCGGCTCAATATATTCCAGACCGTCTCGCCGAGTTCGGTCGGATGAAACGAACCTTTCCGCTTCGCGACGTAGTCCCGTGCCTGGATGATGCTGAGGATGCTCGCATAGGTGCTCGGCCGGCCGATGCCCTTGTCCTCGAGTTCCTTGATCAGGGAGGCCTCGGTGTACCGCGGCGGCGGTTCGGTGAAGTGTTGCGACGCATCGATGGTTCCGATGAAGAGATCTTCACCCGCTTTCAGGTCCGGTATCCAGCTCTCCACTTCCGACCGCTGATCGGGCATGATGAGGAGGAAACCGGGATCGACGAGCCGCCGGCCGGTCGCCCGCAGCAGGAACCGAGAACCGGCCGCGATGTCGACCTCGCGCACGCGAAAGACGGCCGGTGCGGCGAGAGCGGCGAGAAAGCGCTGCCAGATGAGCCGGTACAGTACCATCTGGTCCTTCGACAGGTTCCCCTTCAGGGTGTCCGGTGTCCTGAATACATCGGTCGGGCGGATCGCCTCATGTGCGTCCTGTGACCGCTTTCCCTTCTTGAATCCGCGTTTGCCGGGGTACACGGCCTTCTCGCCGAATGTCTTCCTGATAAAGGCTGTTCCCTGGCCGTACGCCTCGTCACTGACGCGCGTCGAATCGGTCCGCATGTAGCTGATCAGACCCACGGAGCCTTCGGAGCCGATCTCGATACCTTCGTAGAGTTGCTGCGCGATAACCATGGTCTTCTTGGCCGAAAAGCCGAACCTCGTTGCGGCTTCCCGTTGAAGCGTGCTCGTTATATACGGTGGCTGTGGATTTCTGTGCTTGTCACGTTCCCTGACCTCAACAACGGTGGGGCGTTCGCTCCGTATCGCCGCGAGAATGCGTTCCGCCGATTCCTTGTCGGGGATATGGGGTTTTTTATCCTCGACCGAGACAAGCTTCACCGCAAACTCCTCGCCATCCGCGTTTTTCAGGATTCCCTCGATGCTCCAGTATTCATGCGGAACGAAGTTCCGTATCTCCTCTTCCCGCTCGCAGATCAGACGGAGGCCGACGCTCTGGACCCTCCCTGCGCTCAATCCGCGGTAGAACACCTTCCAGAGAACCGGACTCACGAGATATCCGACGAGGCGGTCCAGGATGCGCCGCGCCTGCTGTGCATTCACCTTGTTGATGTCGATCTCGTGGGGATCGGCAACTGCATCCAGAAGTGCCTTCTTGGTGATTTCGTTGAAGATGATCCGCTTTATCGGGATGCCTGATTTATCGAGCAGCTCCCTGAGATGCCACGCGATGGCTTCACCCTCACGGTCCATATCGGTCGCGAGTAGCACGGTGGCGCTCTTCTGCGCTTCGGATCGCAACTCCTTGATTACCTTGCTCTTGCCTTTTACCGTGATGTATCGCGGTTTGAAACCGTTCTCGATGTCGATCCCCATGTCCCGCTTCGGGAGATCACGAACATGCCCGACGGAGGCCCGGACCTTGTATCCGCTTCCGAGGTACTTTTTAATCGTTCGTGCCTTGGCGGGAGATTCTACTACTACGAGCACCTGGTCCAATGATGTCTCCTCGGTCAATGTATGCGGTTGCCCCTCTGCGGTGGAGCGGTGGGGATCTCCTCCGGAAGATCGGCAATGTACCGCGATGCGATCTCCTTGATCTCGTCGATGGACACCGGCGGGGAGAATTCGAGACCGGCATTCTCGATTATCAGGTTGAGGTGGGCCTCCGAGATCCAGCCGAGGAAATGGAGGCCCAGGAGGAACCCCTGGGCGGCCGTCGAGAGCACGTGCTTCTCGGTTTCTCCGAGGATTCTCGTGCTGCCGGTGCGGAACGGCTCCACGCCCCGCGTCACATCCCACTCCAGCATGGCGATGGCCTGCCGGATCTCCTCCAGCGAGTACCCCATGTCCTCGAGCTCGCCGTGCAGCATCGCCGGGTCCTTCAGTTCGCTGGATTCCGGGTCGATCAGGTACGCGATGATCTGTTTTATTCGATTGTTCATTGCCTCGTATCCAACCGGTTGCCATACAGTATCATGTATAATGCTCAGTTGGCATTTCTTCCGCAACACTTTTTGTACTTCTTGCCGCTGCCGCACGGGCACGGATCATTGCGCCCGATCTTTTCCTCCGCGCGGACGGGCTTGGTCTTTGCGGACCGCGCGGGCGTCCGTTCCCCCCGCTGAACGGATTCGGCGCCCCGTTCAGGTATTCCCGGTGCATGGAAGGCCTCGAGCTCCCTGTGCTCCGTTGACATCGATTCTATCTTCTCGATCTTCTTCGCGTCGCCCTCGTCGATGGTGATCGTATCGAATATGGATGTCAGAATGCGCGAGTCGATCTCTTCAATCATGTCTATGAACAGCTCGTACGTTTCCTTCTTGAATTCGACGTTCACGTCCTTGCCCGCGTACGAGCGGAGATGGATCGCTTCCTTGAGATTGTCGATCTCGTGCAGATGGTCCCGCCACCGGTCGTCTATGCTCTTCAACATGATGAACTTCTCGTAATCGTAGATGATACTGAGGGGTATCTGTCCCTTCTGCCGGTACGCCCACAGGTTGAGATCGATACTGCTGATCTGTGAAAACGCCTTCTTGTTGAACCACAGCTCGAGCGGCAGTTTCCGCTTGCGCTCCTCGAACCGGTCCAGCGCCCACTGCATGAAGTACTGTTCGGCCGTTTCGCGGAGCTCCTCTCCCAGTTCGGATGCACGCTTGACTCCTTGCCTCTCCGCTCTGTTCATCCTCTCCTGTGCCCGCTGGTACAGGTACTCGAATATGATTCTATCGCGCGAATCGGCGGGGATCTCGGCATCACGCGGAATCATCGACACGCGGAAGATCTTGCCCAGCTCGGCCGCCGTTTCATCCAGTTCCCACTCGCTGATATTGAGATCGTCCCCCGAATGCCTGTCGACGGCATTCCCGATGACTTCGCGTATCAATCCCATGACGTACTCGTGCGGATTATCGCTATGGAGGATCTCGTTGCGCCTCGCATAGATCGCCTCTCGCTGCTTGTTCATTACGTTGTCGAATTCGACGAGGTTCTTGCGGATACCGAAGTTGAACAGCTCCATGCGTTTCTGCGCCCGTGAAATCGCACGTGTTATCATGGGGTGCTCGATGACCTGCCCCTTCTCCGCGCCCAAACGGTCGAGCACCGTCAGCACGCGTTTCGAACCCAGACCGATCAGGCGCATCAGATCGTCCTCGAGGGAAATGAAGAACCGCGACGCTCCCGGGTCCCCCTGCCGGCCCGAACGCCCCCTGAGCTGGAGATCGATTCTCCGGCTCTCGTGCCGCTCCGTTCCGATGACGTGGAGACCGCATGGGACGTCCCGTTCGCATTCGGTTCTCTTCCGGGAATTGGGGCACAGGCCGCATTCATCGGGCGTCTCGCAGAGGATGCAGCACCGCTCGCATTTCACCACACCCGTGCCGAGTTTGATATCGGTTCCACGGCCGGCCATGTTCGTCGCGATCGTCACGGCGCCTGCTTGTCCTGCCTCGGCGACGATCTGCGCTTCGCTCTTGTGCTGTTTCGCGTTGAGCACATTGTGCGTTATTCCCGTTGTCGCCCTCGTCGCGCGTTTGCTCCCGCCCTTCTTCGAACCTCCGTTACCGTCGGCGCCGTCCCGGTAGGATTTCAGCATGTTGCTGAGCCGCTCCGATTCGTGCACCGACACGGTACCGATCAATACGGGAAGTCCTGCGCGATGCAGCCGCACGACCTCCTCGACGATCGCCCTGCGTTTTTCCTCCTTGGTGCGGTATATGACGTCATCATAATCGATGCGCCTCACCGGCTTGTTGGTCGGGACGACATCGACGTCGATATCGTACACCTTGAGAAATTCCTCCTCCTCGGTCGCCGCCGTACCGGTCATGCCGGAAAGCTTCCCGAACATCTTGAAGTAGTTCTGGAGGGTTATGGTCGCCACGGTCTGCGTTTCCCGTTCGACGCCGACGTTCTCCTTCGCTTCGAGTGCCTGGTGGAGCCCGTCGCTGTACCTCCTGCCCGGCATGAGCCTCCCGGTGAACTCGTCGACGATGATAACGCTGCCGTCCTTGACAATGTAATCGACGTCCTTCGTGAACAGGACATGCGCCTTGAGAAGCTGGTAGAAGTTCTGTATCGCCTCGTTCTTGTCCGAATAGAGTTGGTGCAGCTCGTCCTTCTTCGTTATTTTCTCCTCCGCGGTCAATTCGCCGTCGGTGTCGATCAGCTCGAGTTTCTCGCTGAGATTCGGCATTACGAAGAGCGTCTGCAGATCCTTCCGTTCCTCGTCCGTGAAGGCATCCACCAGCACCTTGGGAATCTTGAAGCTGTTCACGCGTGCCGAGAGGTTGTCCCGTCCCTTCTCCGTCACCTTCACCGTGTTGCCCCGCTCGTCGATGACGAAGTAGAGAAGCTCCTCGAGATCGTAGAGGGAGCAGGGGATGTTGTTCTTCGCACGCACCATCAGTCTTTCTTCCCACCGCAGTATATCTTTCTCGAAACCCTCTTCCTGTTTCAATTCCGCGAGGTCACGGTTCTTGGGATCGCCCTTCCGTGCAATGAGCAGCTTGATGCTGCGGAGATCGTTGATCCTGCCCGTCTCCTCCCCGTCACTTATGAAATCCATGAGGCCGAGACTGTCACTGGTGTCCGTATCTCTCTTCGCTTCGGTCATGAGCCGGTTGATCATGTTCTTCTGCTTCTGCACGAGATTCTTCGCATCATTCCTGAGCAGGTAATAATTCTCGGCAAGCCTCGATTTCGTGACCGCGTCCGATATGATGAGCGGTGTCCGCGCCTCGTCGATCAACACGCTGTCGACCTCGTCGACGATCGCGAAGTACCGCCAACGCTGCACCTGGAGGTAGGTGTTCAACTTCATATTATCGCGCAGGTAGTCGAATCCGAATTCGTTGTTGGTCCCGTAGGTTATATCGCAGCCGTACGCTTCCTTACGTTCCCTGAATGTCATCCCCTGCTGCAGGTAGCCGACCGTTACGCCGAGAAACCGGTACAGCCCACCCATCCATTCCGCGTCGCGCCGCGCGAGGTAATCGTTCACCGTAACGAGATAGGCACCCTTCTTCGTCAGTGCGTTCAGGTACAGGGGCATCGTGGCGACGAGTGTTTTCCCCTCACCGGTGGCCATCTCACCGATGGTGCCCCGGTGGAGAATGATCGCACCGGCTATCTGGACGCGAAACGGGACCATATCCCAGGTTACGGTATCATCCCAGACGCGCCAGTTCGCCCCCTTCTCCTTGAGCCTCCGGCAGGCCTCGTGCACGAGGCCGTACGCCTCGGGGAGCAGGTCGTCCAGCACGTCGTTGAATCTGGTCTTCCAGCGTTTGTTCTGTTTCGTATCGCTCTCGAGATTCATGACATCGGGCAAGAGCTCGTCGAGTATGCCGGCATACGTAATAACGAGATTTCTCTGCTCCATGTCGAAGAGTCGTACGACGTGGTCCCCTTCCCCGAGAAATTCGCGTTTCACCGTGTTCTTGTGGACGAGGAATTCGCGTACCGTCTCCGGCGAAACGCTCCGGGCTATCAACCAGGCGTTGGTGTCGATGAAGTATTCGTGAAGCCGCGTTTCGGCGAACGGGTCCTCCTCGTTGAGCGATTTCCTCTGGTGCTCCCACCGTTCCCGTACCGGCGCCTTTTCGACGGCCCGATCGATGAATGCGCGCACCCCCGCTCTATACCGTTCGACCCAGGCCCGTTTGCCGTTTTCGTCCCTGTGCAGCTCGAGGACGGGGAGCAGCGGCCCCTCCAATCCGCTTTCCAACACGTACAGATCACAATGCGAGGCGACGAACTCCGCGTCACGGTTTCCCGCGTGCCATTTCTCCGAAGCGTTCCGGTACGCCTCCACCTCGCAGATATCGGGGATCAGTTCCTCCATGATCCCGCGGTACTTCCGCTCGAGTTCCATGCACGATGCGTCGGCATCCACGAGGAGGGGCAGTATTCGATCGAGAGCTTCGTAGTACCGTTCCAGCCATTCCGATCTCGTGGATGCGTCCTGCTCCGACTCGATGCTCTGGAGCAGCGAGTCACCGCTCGCGGTGGGATCGTCGGGCGGGAAACCGCGGGACTCGGCATGGGCGGCCCGGATGTCCGCCTTCCGTTTTCTGAAATCCCGCAACGCTTCGTTCTCGCGGTCGGGCCGTACTAAAATGTCGTGGAGCCGCAGAATCTCATCTATTGACCGGGCCTTGCGAAGTTTGGTCGCCGCGATGAAATCATGCGACGTGTAGCGCAGGCGCCCGGCATACCCGATCATGAGGGAATCGGCGGGAGGATCGTCTATATCGTCGCCGATCGCTGATTTCACGATGGAAAGATACGCATCCCGCCACTTGAACCTCTCGATCTCCCAGTTGAAAAGATCCGAGAGACGCTCCGACATGATGTCACGGGGATCAGCGAGCCGGTAGGTCGTGGCGGGCAGCGCGGAGCGGATCTCCTCCTTGCGGGATCTGAATCGGCTCACTTTTTCCGGGGGCGCGGCTGCCGCTATCAAACGACTGTGCGAGGATATGAACCGTTCCAGAAGGAGCGTTTTCTTCTTATCGAACGTTTCCAAGGTGCCGGTGTCGATTTTTCCGGCCTCAACATCGCCAGCCTCCTTCGCCACGTTCTCGCCGATGAATTCTTCCTTGATCCGGCATTCCTGCTTCTTGATCCGGTAGATGAACTCCTGCGTCTTGACGGGAAAATCCTCGTCTTCAAGTTCGCGGTACCGATCGGCCCATTCGACGACGGAATCGATCAGTGGCGCGAGGCGCTTGATGAGCCTCTCCGTTCGATCACCGATCATCTTGTTGAACAAGCTCTTGAACACGACGGGTACCTCCATACCTCTCACATATAATAATACACATGCGGGGGGGTATCAAGCACGCGGCATGGGTGCGGCGGAGTGTGTTCCCGCATGAGTCCCGGGGTGAGTCCCCGGCGATCACGGTGTTCCACCGACTCCCCCGTACATCCACAGGGCGTGGAAGGTGCCGCCGTTGGTGCCGAAGTAGACCCTCACCCCATCATGCGTCGGCGATGAGTAGATCGGAGACTCGACGGTGTGGGTGTTGATTATCTCACCGGATTCCAGTTTGATCGCGCATATCTTTGAGCCGTAGGACGTTACCAGCGCCGTGTCTCCGATGATGAGCGGCGATGATTTCACCGCGCCGCCGAGGTTCTGTTTCCAGCGGATTCGGCCGTTCATCGAGAGCGCATAAATATTTCCGTCATCGGAACCGACCAGGATCGTTTCCCCGTCAGAGACGCCGCCGCCGTTCACCTCCCCGCCGGCCGCCGCGCGCCACATCAGGTTTCCCTTGGAGAGAGAATATGCATAGATATACGTATCCTTCGATCCGAAAACGATGAGATCGTTATCCGCCAGACAGAGGGGACTCGATAGAATGCCGCCCCCCGGCTTCACCCTCCATTCGATCTTGCCGCTAGGGTCGAGTTTCACCAGGGATCCGTCGGTCGTGGCGGTGACGATATACCGTTCATCAAGGTGGACATTCGCCCAGATGCCCGTTCCGAGTTTCTGGGACCAGCGCTTCGCTCCGTCCGAGAGGTTCAACGCGATGAGATTTCCTTCCATCGTGGCGATCAGCACCATGTCTCCCGCCGCCTGCGGCGAACTCACGATACGCTCGTTCGTTGCGAAGGACCAGATCGCCGTACCCGTTGCCGCATCGAGGCAAAAGATATTTCCCCCGTAATCTGCGCCGATCACGTACCGTCCCGTGCAACGGGGGGTAGCTCCTATGCCTTCCCCGGCGTTGTATCCCCACTTCCTCGTGCCGTCCGTGGCGAAGGCATACAGATGCGAATCCCTGCACCCAAAATAGATGGTCCCCTGATGGAATTGCGGAGACGAGGTGACGGGGGAGGTAAAATGCTCGCTCCATGCGGGGGAAAAATCTATCCCGCGGGGCATTTCCACTCTCTCCGGCGATGTTCCGTTACGCGCCTCTATCGAGACGGCCGGCTCATCCGCATCTGTCCGCGTATCGATCGCCTGCCCGCTTTCATCGTCGGAAAGAAGCACGGGACTGCCTCCGTCGTCCGATCCCTTCCGTGACAAGGGCCCGAAAAAGAGAAACAGTGCGACGAGCGCCGTCACGATGCCGACGGTTGCTGGAATCGAAAACTTGCCGGGGAACTTTTTGTTCTGTCTCGATGCTTGTTTCACAGGTTCTTCTCCCGTCGTGTTCCAGTGGATTGCCGGGAATGAACGCCCGGTCTCCACGGTGACCTCCCTCTCCGAAGACAGCTCGAAGCCGGGGAAACATATGCTGTTCCGGAACGTTTCCATGTTTCGAACGGCAAAATCATGCGACGGCGCGAGGATAAGCGTATGGTTGCCGTCGGCGAGCGTGAAGTGCCTGAGGACAAACAGTTCCTCGGTGAAACGGGAAAAGAGATTCCCCTGTCCCTCTGTCCTGCGAAGCGGCATATCGGTGAATCCGGGGATCTCCGCAACCGGGCGCTCCGCGACGGCCGCACCATCCCAGTGCAGGACGGCGATCCCCGCGTTGTGAAAGAGGTACACGTCCCTGTGCCGCCTGATCATTACCGCCAGAACCGAATCCGCCAGGAGTTCCTCCACCTCGTCAATCCCCCCCGCCAGTGTGTCCAGGCGATCGATGAGGTGAAGCAAATACTTGATCGGGTATCCCATCCTCGGCGCCGAGATGGCATCCCTGAAGAGTTGTTTTATCAAGGGGTTTCTCTGTTCGCTGCCGGATTCGAAGAATATGAAGAACTCCTCGCCGTCCTCCTTGGTGGGAAGCTCCTGGTAGTGCAGGGCATCACCGCGCCGGCGCGATCCGAGGCAAACAAAGGCTGTCCGTTTCATGGCTATCACCTCGAAGCTCGAGGGTAGCCGTCAACGGGGAAAAAATCAACAATAAATCTTTATTATCTACAACAAGATAGCGTGGCGGGGTTGAGCGCGTACATGAAAGGGACGGACGCGCTTATGCCTTGCCGAACTCGAAGATCTCTTTGACGGCGGAGAAGAACCTGGTGATCGGGCCGGCGTCTCCACCTTCCCTTCCCTTGGCCAGGTCGATATATTTATTCGCGACCCGGCTCTGCGGATCCCACCGCAGCGCATCGTTGAAATGCTTGATCGCCAGGCTTTTCAGACCGGCCTTGAAGTATACGAATCCCAGGTTGGCATGGTAATCGGCGTTGTAGAACTCCATCTGGAGCGCCTTCTTGCATGCGTCACGCGCGTCGTGGAGCCGCGTGTTCAGCATGGCGAGGGAAAATCCGTACCAGCTGTAATAGGCGGGGCGTGTCGAGTCGTACTTGATGGCGGACTTGAGCAGGAGCGCGGCCTTGTCGTACCGACCCTGGCGGATGGCCTCCTTGGCCTGTGTGAATGCAAGCGCCGCCGAGCGGCGGTCCTTTTCCTGTATCGCGACCGAACTTCTACTGCTCTGATGACTCTTGCGGAGTTGCTCGTCGTACTCATGCCGCTTCTGGGGATCGCTGAGCACGCTGTAAGCCTCATTGATCAGCTTGAACCGTTCCCTGTTCTCGGGAATATCACCCGCGACGTCCGGGTGGTACAGTTTTGCAAGCCGGAAATAGTTTTTCTTGATGTCGTCTATCGACGAAGTCGGCCACGCTTCGAGAATGGAGTAGTAATCCGCCTTCACCATTTCTTACCTCTTGTTCGTAACGGGCTGAAGTTCATGGAGCAGATTCCGGGCGAGCTCGTTTTCCGGATCAAGCGTCAGAACCTTCTCCAGGTGATTCATTGCTTCATCATTTGCGCCTTTCTCGTACAGGGTCAGCGCGATGTTGAGGTGTGCCTTGAGGTAGTTGGGATGTATCTTGAGTGATTTTTCGAATTCCATTACGGCATCGTCCGTCATCCCCTTGTTGGCGTACGCGATGCCGAGGAGGTTGTGCAGATCCGGATAGTCGGGATTCATGGAGATCGCCTTCTTGAGTTCGGTGAGGGCGAAATCGTAGTCGCCGTTCTGGATCGCCTCCAGCGAGATCTGTTTACTCACCTGCGAGGAAGATGGCCGTTCCTCGAGGAGGCTGTGGAAGATCGATTCCCGCTTCTCGGGATTCTCGCCCGCGCGGATGAGCCGGATCAGCTCCTTCACCTGCTCGATGAAGAATGTCGGCGCCACCTGTAGGAACTCGGAGAGCTCTTCCACCGCTTCCCCGATCCGGCCGCTCCGTTGATGGTTCTTGGCCAGCATCACCCTGACCTTGAAAAAGTTCGGATTGATATCGATCGCGCGGCGGAGCTCACCCTCCGACTCATCGTATTTACCGAGAATTTCGTAGAGGCATGCGAGATTGTAATGCACATCGGCGTAACTGGGTTCTATCGCGATCGCTTTCTCCAACTGCTCGGCTGCCTCGACATACTTGTTCGACGCTTTCAACTGTTTGGCGTAACCGATATAGGCTTCAATCATGTACATTCGAATCATTTCCTGCTCCTGGCCTTCCTGCCCGTCACCCTGCTTCGCCAGGTATGCTTCGAATTCCTTGCACGCCTTGCGGTAATCGCCCCTATTGAAATGCGCAAGTGCTTTTTTAAGTGCCTTCTTGGGTAGCAATACAACAAAACGATCGATAAACATATTTCCGGACCTGCCTGTCTAGATGTACCGTGCTCCTAACACATATTTCGCTCCTTTGCGTGAATAGTTGCAATTCGCAGGCCAAAAACGGTAATTATCGCAGCTCGGCGGAAGGTGTTACGCCGTTTACAGTTGGCGTGAGCATGGGGGTTTCCCGGCGGACCGATAGGAACGCACCGGATGAATAGGTCGGTTTGGCCACCGCAACGAGTTTGAACGTGCATTTTGCAAGTTGCGGTATGTCTTTGAATGGGATTTCGAGACGGCGCCTGAATCTGCCGCAGGGTAGGAGATGGTCCTCGATCATGGACGTCACGAAGGTCCCCGTATCATCCTCGATGTGGATCGATACGGTCGAATGCTCGGTGAGGAGAAAGGAAAGCTCGACGGAAAGCTTCCCGCTTTCGGTGTCGATGTCGGGATTGCCCGCTTCGAAGCGGATCAGATCGGTACCGATCCAGTAGTACTGGGCGCCGGATCGCTCTGAGATGAACACCTGCCCGAAACGCCGGTAGATCGTGATGCCGCGCGGCTCGTCGAACTGGGAATCGCCTCCCTCCCGTTCGCCGACGGCGACGATGTAATTCAGGTGGCGGTCGAACTTGTGAATGACGTCGTTGGCGGAATCGGTCGTGTAGATGTTTCCGTAATAATCGACCGCTATATGATTGAACGCACCAGTCCTCCCGAGATCGGCGTACTGCGCCACGGCGACGGCATCGCCGAAATGATCGACCTTCCACAGCCGCTGGCCGGAACTGTCCACAACCGCAAGAAAATAGTCACGGTAGTACAACCATGGATCGCCCTCGGAAACCACCGCGATGCTGTAGGGACGCCGCAATCTCGACGTACCGAGGCGGGGTTTGAATACATCGACGATCTCCCCTTTCGTCGTCATGACGACGATCCGGTCGTTTCCCGTGTCCGCCACGTAGAGGAGACCACCGCTCAGGCAGACCCCGGAAGGTCCCTCGAGGGGGCTCTCCGGTGTGACCACGCATTGATCGGCGGGCACCAGATCATCGTCCCGGTATACGAAATGGACGATCCGGTCGTTTCCCGTATCGGCGACGAATATGTTGCCCGCACGGTCCCCCGTCAACGACTGGGGATTGTCGAAACGGCGGTTTCCGCCGCCCGATCCGTCGATGATCCCGATCGACGTGAGGTTTTTATTGTAGACGAGCTCGTGCGCGCCGCTGTTCAATCCGAATACATTGAGCTCGTCATCATCCCTGTGCGAGGTGGTGTCGTCCTTGCACAGCAGCTTGGTGCAGAAGAGCCCTTGCGGTTCATTGAACCTGCTCCGGTATCCCGAAAAGATGTCGAGATGCAATTGCCGAACCTTGTGCAATCCGAGGCAGTGGTTCCACGGGGGCACGACCAGTGTGGAGCCGGCCTTTCCCATGACCACGAACGGCAGGAGTATCAGTGATAGAAAGAGCAATGGCAGCAATTCTTTAACTTTCATCACCGCCCCCGTCCGCATACAACGACCGGTAGGCCGCCATTGAGTCGAGAACCCGCTTGACGTATTCACGGGTTTCTCTGATGCCGATCATCTCGATCGCGATCATGGGACACCGCACCGGATCGAACCGATCGATCCAGGCATCGAGACGTGAATGTCCGGCGTTGTATGCCGCGAGGGCGGCCACGATGGAGCCGTCGTACCGGTCGAGCAGATACCGCAGATACCACGTTCCCGCCTTGATGTTGAAGACAGGATCGAGGAGATTCTCGCCGGAGTGGTCGCCGGCGCCGATTTTCGTTGCCAGCCACTCCCCCGTCGGGGGCATGAGCTGCATCAGTCCCACGGCACCCGCCCGCGAGACCGCCACGGGGTCGAAGCGGCTCTCCTCCCGTATCACCGCCAGCACGAGTGCGGCGGGTGTGCTTCGCCGGTCGGCGTTCTCGGAAATCGTTCCGGTGAAACAGACCGGGTACCGGAGAGCATCGGGCAGCCCGCTGCCGGCGGGAAACAGGGCGGACGTATTCGCGATCGTGAGGGCGAGCTTTATCATGCCGTGCGAGCGTGCATCACGGTAGAGAACGGCCATTCTATCACGATCGCGCCCGAACCTCACGACGAGCCGCGCCGCGCAATCCGAAGCCTCGCCGAGCAACCCATGAGAACGGAAATATTGGTACGCGTGATACGCGGGATGGAGCAGCATCGGATCCGAAGGAGGCAGATCGGTCCGTACCGTCTCGAAGATCGCGCGTTCCTGCCGTTCCATCTCCAGCAGCGCGCGCCCCGCGTCCTCGCGCGGCGGTCCATTGGGTCGCACGCGGATGCATCCGCCGTCCCCCGCGGCAACCGCCGCGTAGAACGAGTGTGGATACTCGCGCTGCAGCCTGTCGTTCCAACCCGCGTCGGCACCACCCTTCCCGGCGGTACGGAACAACCAGTATAGCACGGCCGGCACCGCCTCCGGGTCGGCCTTCGGAAGGAGCCCTTCGAGTATCCGGTGTGCTTCCCTGTCCGACCCGCGATGGAAACGCAGTACAGCCTCGCTCAGTGCCGCCTGCCGGGCGAGTCTGGAATGCAGTCCCCG
>DATKWS010000104.1:0-28716 GCA_035529435.1 Patescibacteria group bacterium | reverse complement strand
TTGATCGAGTGATCGAGGTTGTCGATGAAGAATGCGAAGCCGAGAGCTACGATGAGGCTAAAAACCGGCCCGAGCGCCATCCGCACGTAATCGCGCGTCTTCTTGCGGTAACCGGGCGAGGCGGGATTCAAAATGGTCACGTTCCATTCCGGATTGCTTGCCAGCGCGACCTTGGACGCCATATGCTGCTCGACCAGCCTGTTGTAGTTCTCCTGGACGCGAAGCAGCGCCGCGTGTATCCGCTCGAGCTCGACTTCCTTCTCGGGGTACGTTCTCGATTCCTCCTCGAACCGCTGGACCATGTCGCGCAGGTACTGCTGCCGCGATCGCATGATTTCTATCTGTGTCTTGTTGATGGACAACATCGCATCGATTTCGACATCCAACATGCGTTCCATCTCGGCCAACTGTTCCCTGACTTCCCTCAGTTTCTTGTGCTCTCCGGTGTACCCCACGGCCAGCTCGGATTCCCTCACCCTCAGGTCGGTGATACCGTTGCGTAACCTCTCGACCGCCGTCTCGCGGACGGCACCCAGCAGGCCGGCCGTCACGGTGGGCAGTTCCGCTTTGTCCCGCGCCTTCAAATCATCGAGGTAGCGGACAACCGACTCCTTCTCCTCGAGATCCTGGGAGACCTCCTCGAGCTCGCGCCGGTACTGCCCGAGGCTCCGTACCGTTTCGAGCTGCTGCTGCTGCAGATCGACGATACCCCACTCCGTGGCGACGCGCTCCTTGCGCTCCCGCCAGTACTCGATCTCCTCCTTCATCGTCTGCATTTCCCGGGAAAAGAAATCTTCCATCTCGGGCGGCGTCCTGACTCGCTGGTAGTATTCCTTGTATGCATTGACGATCGCGTTGACTGCAACCTCGCAGAAAACGGGATCGTCCGATGAATATGCCACCCAGATGACATTCGATGTACCCACGACACCGGCACCGACCCTGTTTACATTGATCTTCGCCTTGGGCGTGTACCCGGCGGGCGCGTAATCCGCGAAAAGCTCATGCGCTCGATCGGCGACGATGGTCGATTTGACCATTTCGATCTGGGAGGATATCTCCTCCTCCCACGTCAATGTCTGCACGCTTCTGCTGAAGACACCCGGTTGCTCGCCCCGCTTGACGAGAGCCTTGACCGACGATTCGTACACCGCCGGTTCGCGCATGTTGACGATGAACGCGACTGCCGTCGCGACGGTGACGATGCCGACGATGATCCATTTCCTTCGGAAGATCACTTCCAGGAAATCCTTGATGGTCGATTCTTTCCGTGCTTCTACCTGGTTCATGGTTCTACTACCGCGGGGTTTCTCCTTGCTGTCTCCAGTACTCGTAATAGGTTTCTATGTTCCACACCTGCCAACCGCGCAGGTACAGATCAACCGGCCGCCCGATGATCGTGAACATGGCGTTGACGAAATCCGCCGTCTTGTCGATCGCCGACTTCGGCACATAGACGATGTCGTTCGGGCGAAGCGGTATATCCAGGTCGAAGCGATGCTTGTCGAGGAGCTGGGTCAGGTCTACCTGTATCCCGACGACATGATCGGGGGCCACACGCCGCATGACGAGCACGCCGTTCCGCTTTCCCTTATCCGTGGGACCCCGCGCTATTGAAAGGGACGCGAGGAGGGTCGATGCATCCTCGACGGGATATCCGCCGGGGGCATGCACCTCCCCCATCACGTACACGAGCCTATCCTGGAAATCACTGACTATCACGGTGATATTGGGATCCACGATGATTTCCGAGAACGCCTCGGTGAGAAGACTATCGACTTCCGGTGCGGTCTTTCCCGCAACCGTGATCTCGCCCGCGAGGGGGAACGTGATCTTTCCGTCCGGCCTGACCTTGATATTGTTCCGGGAGTATTCGCGATCGTACAGAAAATCGATATCGAGTTGATCGCCGTAGTTGATGACATACTCGTCCGGTTCGGGGATCAAGGGGATGCTATCGAGCACCAGCTCTCCCCTGATGACCTCTCCTCCTCGTTGCTGGATCAATTTGTTCCCGCTGCAACCGATCGCTACAGCCACAAGGCAGCAGGCAAGTACTCTCGTATGTATCCGTGTAATACCGTCCCCTCCTATCAAATATATGCGATCACATGAATACCTTTCCGTAATACATGATAACCTGTGATAATCTAAAACTTTAGCAATGATATGTCAAATACGTTCATGGCAAGATATATGCCAGGAAATCAATACGCCCCTTTCCTGGCGATCACCGCAGGAATGGTCTTGAGCATGATCATGAGATCCGTCTTCAAGCTCCTCTGACGAATATACTCGAGATCAAGACGCATCCACTCCTGGAAACCGATGTGACTCCTACCTGCAATCTGCCAAAAGCAGGTGATACCGGGAGTTACACCCAATCTCTTCCGTTGCCAGGGCAGATAGTGTGAGACCTCCGAAGGGAGATTCGGGCGGGGGCCGACGACGCTCATCTCTCCCCTGAGGACGTTGATGAGCTGCGGCAGTTCATCGAGGCTGGACCGGCGTAGAAAACGCCCTACCGGTGTGATCCTGGGATCCTCCTTCAGCTTGAAAACGGGTCCGTCCATCCCGCATAGCGGACGGAGCGCTCCGATCACGTTCTCCGCGCCGTCCACCATCGAGCGAAATTTAAAGAAATCGAACTCTTTGCCGCCCTTGCCGATTCTCTTCTGCTTGTAGAGTATCGCTCCGGGCGAATCGAGCTTGATTAAAATGGTGACAACAGGAATCAGCGGAAGGAACAGAACAAACAGGGCAATAGCTACGGAAATGTCGATGAACCTCTTGATGACGGCATACATGCGGTTCTCGCCCATTTCGTCCATCTGTACCAGCTCTTCAACCTGGTCATGTTCTACGATTGCTTCCCGCAGTTCTGGATACCCTGCCATTGTTGCCTCCAAAAACACTGATGCCCGGCATATCGCTCATGCCGGGCACCAAAACGTTTGCCACAGGCGCTCACTTCATGAAGCGGCGATATGCCAACCTACTCGAAGTAAATCCCTATAGCAAACGTCTCTGTACGTTACCTCCTTGGACTCTATTGTAACACAGTATGGAACGATGTGTCAACCTCGAAAATGAACCGGCGGGTGCATTCTTCCGCATCCGGCGGGCTTGGAAGCGGAGATGCGCGGGTGATGTTCCCAACGCGCCGGACGGATTCGCCTGCTCATCGTTTCAGGAGAGGAGCAACGAGTAGATGAGGGGTATCATGATCTCGTGATGTCCGGTGAGTGAAATCGAGGTCGCGCCGAGACGCGCCGGGCGGTTGAGGACATTCTCCCTGGGACGGTAATGGCGTATCATATCGAGATCACATGTCGTTATACGATCGAACGGCGCCCCGAGATTGCGGGCCACACTGTAGGCCTTGAGGAAGACCTCGGGCAGTATGACGGCCGATCCTACGTTTAAAACAACACCCCCTGCGTTTCCGAGACCGTTCACGCGCTCGGCAAACACTCGGAAATCCCGCGCGGAAAGCGATCCCCATACCGCCCCATCATATCCGGGATGCTGGATCAGGATCTCCGTTCCGATGGCGATGTGAACCGTGACAGGTACACCGAGACGGTACGCTTCGGCCAGGATGCTGGAAGAGCGGTTGGGGGCACGCTCCTCGTGGAGGTACCGGCCGACGGAACCGCCGAGCCCCATGTCGTGCTCCGCACCGGCGGATACGGCCCTGAAACAATGCGTTGCGGTTTCGGCCGAGAATCCGAATACACCGCGCTCGAGGTTCCGCGGCACATCCTCCGAGGTTTCGCCGAAGAGGGCGATCTCGAGATCGTGAATCAATCCGGCACCGTTCATCGCGATAAGCGTCACGTACCGCTTTTTCATCAATTCGATCAGGTACCGGGACAGCCCGCACTTGACGACATGAGCGCCGATCATCCAAATGATCTCGTACGTTTTCCGGGAGAGCGTCCGGCGCATGTCGGTGACGAGACGTTTCAGATCGCGAGCGGCGAGCTGGTCCGGAAGCGAATCGAACCAACGGGCGAAAAGCTTCCCACCCTTGTGCGGGTCGCCGAATTGATCCAGTGATACCGTGCTGCCCCGCTCACCGATACCGATCGTTCGGATCTTGGATAGATCGATTTCATCGTACCGTTCCGGCATTTCCGGTCACACCTCGTTTTTCCAGAATCCGCATCTGCCCGTCACTGAGCCGGTACTCCTTGAGCACGGCCTCGAAGGCGCCGACGACGACCTTCGAGCGCAGGAGAACCGGCATCTTGACCGTATCATCGGTCAACCATATTGTCAACTTTCCCTTCTGCTCGAATATACTCGATGTCTGTAGAACCGGTTCGACCACGAGACAATCGAATTCCCCGGCAGGTACCGCGACGTGCTCCCGCCGCAGCACCTTCACGTAGATCGGATAATTTCTTCCCCCCGTATGATTCGCCAGCTGGACGGCCTGGCCGACTCCGAGGCGAAGGGTCCGGATATAGTACAGTGCGCTGAGAAAATCCTGGGTGTTTGGCGGAATCGGCACTTCCTTGTCCGGGTACAGCGCGAGGTGTCCCTGCTGGTCGAAGATCACCTCTTCATCCCGCCGGAACTTTCCTTCGCGAAGATGTTTCGAGAAACGGAGAGAGAAAAGATTATCGTAATCCATGAACGACTCGTGCCGGTCCCGGACTTTGAAGATAAGATCAAACGTCTTGCTGGTCCGCGCATTGGAGATGATGTGATAGGCCGTGATACTGTCGAGCGTAGCGATATTGCGGATCTCGAGGGTCGCGTCCCCCGCGTAGATCAATCCGTACTGTATGCCGAACAGGAGATACTCCCCCTCCCCGAAGGGAACGACCTCGGGAAAGAGGTTCATCAGCTCGAATCCCTCGAGCTGGGGATCGGTCGACTCGTCCGACGGAACGGGTATCGCGAAGGCCTGGAGAGACCCCACGTGACTGCAGATATGACCCAAAAGGAGGACGCCGAGGAGCAGCGTCACGGCACGCCACGTGCCACCCGGGAGTGTACCGCATCTCTTCAGTGTTCTCATAATCCACTCACTTGCAACATGTTAACGTCCCAGCACACGTCCTCCCCGAACCGACCCGACACACCCACCAGTTATAATGTATGCAATGAACATGCGTGACGGGGAAAAAATCTATCGACACGGCTGCGCCTCCCTGCGGAGCACGGCGCGGTAGACCTCGATCGTTCCCTCGATCGTGCGGTTGATATCGTATCGAAGCACCCGTTCACGCCCGCGCGCGACCAGCTCCCGTCTCTTCCCCCCATCCTCGAGGAGATCGATGATACCCCGCGCAAGGGCGCCGGGATCGCCGGGTGGAAC
This sequence comes from Patescibacteria group bacterium, assembly GCA_035529435.1. GTDB lineage: Bacteria > Krumholzibacteriota > Krumholzibacteriia > Krumholzibacteriales > Krumholzibacteriaceae > DATKWS01. The sequence continues at coordinate 23,384 of DATKWS010000104.1, read as the reverse complement.
GAGAATGCCGCAGCCACCGCCGAGAACCTCGGGGATACCGCCCGTGTCGCTCGCTATCACCGGTATGCCCGCGGCGAGTGCCGCGAGGAGGGCGGTCGAGAGACCTTCATGGAGCGAGGGGAGCACGAAGAGCGTGAGGAGCGGCAGCACGGTCTCGAGCGGTGCACGGAGCGGGATTACGGACACCGCACTGCCGAGGCCCGCCCGTTCGACCACGCCACGGAGCCAATCTCCCCCATTGCCACGCCCCAGCCATACGAAACGGCATGTGGGGTGGCTGCGTAATACGCGCCGCACTGCTTCGAGCAGTACGAGGTACCCCTTCTCCGCCTCGAAGGCGGCGACCGTGCCGACGAGGAAAGCGCCCGGCTCGATCCCCCACGCGGCGGTGAGCGTCACATCCCCCCGTGCCGAGGCGAACCGGCCGGTATCGATGCCACTCGGTACGACCGTCATCCGGTCGCCGGGAATCCCCGCGTCACGGAGAATTCCCGCCGCGGCTTCGGATATCGGAATATAGTGTGCGATACCGGTCCGGTATTTCAACCACCCCGCGAGACCGCGCGACACCGGAAAGGCGACACGGCGACTCACGACGACCGGCGGCGGGTTCCGCATGATCAATCGGATCAGGCGGAGATGCGTGTGCGCACGTGAAGTCTGCGCATGTAGAATGTCCGGACGCCAGGCGGCGATACACCGGCGGAGCACGCGCGGTGTCACGACCGGTACGGATTCGAAGGGCGCCGTGGCCACCGGTGTGGTCTGGCAAACACATTCGATAATCGGTGATCCCTCGCGCACACAGAGATACACGTCGCATCCACGCTCGCGCAGTCCGTGGGCGAGGGCCACCGTCTGGTGTTCGCCCCCCCGCAGGCTCCGCTCACTGTTGACCAGCAGCACCTTCACAGGAATCCCCTTTCACGGAGCAGTGCGATAAACCGTGCCGCCACCGCTGCGGGGTGATACGATTTCCTGATCAAATCCCCGCCACGTTCGGCAATGCGCCGGCGCAGTTCCGGATCTCCAAGCAGCCGCTCGATCGCGCGGGCCAGCGCCGCCGGATCACCCGGCGTCACGGTCAGGAGATGTTCCCCGTCGGTAAAGAGCTCCCGGACAGCCTCCGTATCGGCAGTCACGACGGCCCTGCCCACCGCGAGCGCCTGGTAGACCTTGTTCGGAATCACCATGCGCGCCTTCGGCGTACCACCGAATATGCCGAGCACGACGTCTGAATCGGCGATGGTCCTCTCCAACTCACCCACCGGTACCGGCGGCCTGAATGTGAGGCGTTCGGGATGGATGCCGGCCGCACGTGCACGGATATCGTCGTAGGTCTGCCCCTCGCCGATCAGGGATACGGTGACCGGCCCCCGTAGCAGTCGGACCGCCTCTATGATCGTATCCACACCGTGCAGCGGGAGGTAGGTCCCGTAGAAGAGAACCCGCATCGCACCGTCCCCGCCGCGGCGGGGACGCGCGGTGAACAGTTCGTCATCGTACCCGATATGGAGGGTCCTGACACGTTCGGGATCGACGCCGTACTGTTGCCGGAAAAAGGCTGCATGCGCCTGCGTATCTGTCAGCACGAGATCGGGAAGGCGAAACGATACGAGATCGATGTTCCTGTTGTGCCACGACTGCAGCGATCCCTCGGCCGCATCCCCCCTGTCGAGCACCTTTGTCTCGTAGCGGGAAACGAGCGGATCGAATATGCACCGCTGTCCGGCGAGCCGTGCGAGCAGCCAGGCAAGGGGTACATCCTTGTGCCTGAAATCGGGAACGAAAAGTATCCCACCGTTCCTGCCGTCCCTCAGGTACCGCCACAGCAGGACGGGGTACCGCCTGAATATCTTCCATTTTACATTCGCCCGGCACTCGGTCACGGAGAAACCGCACCGAACGAGCCCCTTGCGTATTATCGCGTTTCGCGGATAATCGGGATCGTACCCGCCGAAAAAGACCATACGGTCTCCGGCGTCCGTCTTCTTCAACATACCGGGCCCCATCCCTGTTTCAACGATCGGTACGGTCGCCCCGTGACATCGTCATCTCGCACAGCGTCGCGTACTTGAAGAACACGCTCGCCGCCGCCATCGTACAGAGGAGCAATCCGGCGCGGCCATCGAGAAATCCCCGCTGCAGCAGGTACATCCGTACAAACCGCGCGATCGGATGCGTGACAACGGCGGGGAACCATCCCGTGCCGCGACTGAGGAGTTCTTCGGCGCCCCGCCGGCTGTAACTCTTCATCCGCTCTATGTAATCGGCCATGTCGCGGTAGGATCGATGGTCGAGGTACGCGGAACAGGCGGCGATGCGCCCCTCGAGCCCGAGCCGTTCGTGCACGGCGATCTCCGGATAGTGGCCCTTCCCCCTGCGGAAGAGGCGCAGTACGCGGTCGTTCTGCCAGCCGCAGTAACGGATTCTTGAACCGAAGAAATAGTTACGCCGGCGCAGGAGGTAGCCGTCAGCGCGGGGACTGGAGAGCTCGAGCACTATCTCCGTCTTCAACTCGGGCGAAAGGGATTCATCGGCATCGAGTATCAGGATCCAGTCGCGTGTCGCCCGTTCAATGGCCCAGTTCTTCTGATCGGCGGCCGATACGTATTCACGGCGATGCACCGCGGCGCCGCGCTGCCGCGCCCGGGCAACGGTGCGATCGGTGCTGAACGAATCGACGACGATGATCTCGCCAACCCCGCCGGCGCTGGTGAGGCACCGTTCTATATTGTCCTCCTCGTTGAACGTGATGACGATCAGCGAAACACGCGAGAGGACATCACTGTCTGTCACGGCTCCTCCTCCTCTCGGATTCGCCGTTTCCCCCGTCCATGCCGGAGAGGAGATCGGCCACGACGTGGGCCACCTCGCGGGGTGTGATTTCCGAGAGGCAGCGATTCGACCGGCAGTCACGGTCCCTGCACGGTGCACAGTCCATATCATGATACACGACGCGGTGCCGCTCGTTGACCGGGTCCCACACGCGCGGATCGGTCGGCCCGAACAATGTCACGGTCGGTACGCCCTGAAGAACGGCGATATGCTTCGGTCCGGAATCGAGCGTGACGAGGAGGCGCATCTCCGCTATAAGCGCCCCGAGCCGCGCGATTCCCATCTCCGGCGCCTTGATCGCCCCGGGCACATCCGCTACGATCGTGTCGGCGTACGTCATCTCTCCCGGTCCCCAGAGCACGATGGGAACGAGTTGCATCTCCTGCGTGAGGATACGGGCGAGCTCGATGAAATGGCCGATCGGCCAGGACTTCGCGCGGTAGGTGGCGGCGGGTACGAGACCGACGAGCGCGAACCGGTCGGCGGCGAGCCCGTCGACGAAGCGCCGGGCCCATTCACGCTCACGCTCGGCGGCGGGAAATCCGATCGCCAGCCCTTCCCGCCATGACGCAGGAGCGGGGCGGGGAAATCGTGGAGCGTCCGCCGCCCCACGTACTCCGCCGGAATCGTCCGGTCGGTCGATCTTCAACATGCGGACGATCTCCCGGTTCGCATCGAGCGTGTACCGTTTCACACGCACGCCGTCACGCGTCATGACCCGAGGCAGTACGTAGCGGTAACACCAGTTGTGCCGCCCCACGTCCATACCGATGCCGACGCGGGGAGCGATCAACCAGGTGAGCATGGCGCTCCGGGGTGAGCTGAGAAGATCGATCACGAGATCCATCCGCCGGCGGCGCATACGGTACACGAGGGCCAACTGCCCGAATGTACTTTCCGGCAGTTCGATGATCCCGTCGAGTCCTGTGTCCCCGGCGAGCGCCTCCGCATACCGGCGCCGGCAGAGATACCGAATCTCCGCCCCCGGGTACCGCTCCCTGAGCGCGTACACGATCGGGAGTGAGAGAACGATGTCGCCGAGCGCCTTGAGGCGCACAACGACGATCCGGTGCATATCACCGAGCGCCGGGAGATCCACGGGAGCGTGCTCTTTCACGCCACCCTCCCTTCGATGACCCGGAGCACCTTCGAGGCGACTTCTTCCGGCTCAATCCCCTCCAGGCAGCACGGATCGGCGCATTGGTGCCTGTGGCACGGGGCGCATTCCTCGTTTCGCGTCACGAGGATGTACGGTCCGCGCCCCTCGTACGGAAACCAGATATCGGGCTCCGTCGGACCGAAAACACCGACGGTGGGCCTCTCGAGCGCGACCGCCATATGCATTACGCCGCCGTCGTTCGCCACGACCGCGAGGCAGCTGTCGAGCACGGCCGCGAGTGATCGAATTGACTGGCGCGGGAGGATGGAGGCATTCCCTCCGGCACGCACGGCCACCTCCCGGACAATCGCCTCCTCGCCCGGACCCGTCACGAGCAGCGCACGCGCACCGATCCGATCCACCAGGAGGGCGATCAACCGGGCGAACGACACCGGCGGCCAGCGTTTGGCCGGCCATGTTCCACCCGGGTGGACCGCAACGATACGATCGTGCCCACCGCTCCCGGCGGCCTCGCGCACGAGCGCGGCGCCCCGTGAGCGTTCCTCCTCGGTCAGGTAGATCCGCGGCATCTCCTCCACCCCGCGGCAATCGAGAAGCCCGAGAGGGAACAGGTGATGGGAGATGGCACTCCGCACGCCTCGCGGAACGGAATACGTCTCGGAATAGAGCCTCCGTCTCCACCGCCTGCTCCCACCGATGCGAATAGGTATGCCGGCGAGGAAGAGAAGCCATGCGCTGCGGGGATTGTAGAAGAGATCGATCGCTGCGGTGAATGCCGTGCGGCGAAGGCGCGCAACCGTTTCGATGCTTCCCCGTGCGCCCTTCTCGAGCGGTATGATGCCGGCGAGGTGTGGATTGGCCTTCAACACCTGCGCGTACGGCGCCTCGGCGAGATAATGGATCTCGGCATCGGGGTAGCATCGTTTCAGTGAAGAGATGACGGGTGTCGAGAGAACGATATCACCGAGATACCGCAGCCGCGTCACGAGAATCTTGGGACGGAGTCCCCTGCGCCGGGCTTCCCCGTAAAGATCCACCCTATTCCTCCCTGCGAAGGGCGCGTATGATATCCCGGCTCGAATGGTCTTTGGGGTCCCCGACAATGACGGTCCTGCATCCGATCGCCCGGGCCGTCTCCCGTTCGGGCACCGATTCAACCGTGTAATCGGTCCCTTTCGCATGGACGTCCGGGCGAATCGCCTCGAGAATCCCGTCGACCGTCCCCCCTGCGAAGATCAGTACGTAATCGACGTGCCGCATCGCGAGGAGGATCTCGGCCCGTTCCCCGACCGGCATCACCGGTCTGCCTTCCCCCTTGAGCTGCCTCGTCGAATCATCGTCGTTCAACGCAACGACGAGTATATCCCCCAGTGCGGCCGCCCCCTCAAGGTACCGCACGTGCCCCACGTGCACGATATCGAAACAGCCGTTGGCAAGGACAACGGTCCGTTTCGATCCGCGCAGGCGGGCGAGTTCCCCGGCGAGTTCCGCCGTATCGTAGAACAGCCGTTCCGTCAATGCCGTCGCCTCCCCGTTTGCATGCCCAGCGCTCGGGATCGATCCCCGCAAGGCCCATTCATCCATATCACTCCCGGATGATATCTTGAAACGTTCGTTCCATCCTAGCACAGAGGGCATCCCAGGTAAATCGCATGATCCGCCGGTACGCCCCGGCGCCGAGGCAGGCGGCCAGTTCCCGGTCACGGTACAGGGCGATCAACCTCCGCCTGATGGGAAGTGCCCCGCGGTACGGGACGACAAGTGCGCCGGTTCCATCCTCAGCGAAATCCTCCGTACCGCTCCTCGTGCAGACGAGCGGCAGTCCACACGCCGCCGCCTCGGCGGCGGTATTGTTCCATCCGGCGCGGTGCTCCGCCGAGACGAAGACATCGGCGGCGCCGTACATCGCCGCCATCCGCGATTGTGGCAGATTCAGGTAGTACCGGGACGGCACCCCGGGATCGAATCCGATGCGGGGGTCCGTATCGCCGGGATTGACCGTATCGAACAGGTGCAGCTCGATCTCGCATCCGCGCCGCCTCATCGATTGCACCGCCTGCACGACGAACCTCGTCCCCTTGCGGGGCCGCGAGAGCCGGCCATAGCAGAGAACGCGAAACACACCGCCCGACTCCCGTTCCCCGGCCGGGTGGAAGATGCCAGGATTCACACCGCCGATGCCGTCGAGCGGCTCGATGCCGTACCGCCGCATGACCCACCGGCGGAGACCGGTAGAGTTCACCATGATGCGGTAGCGCCCCGAGCGAACGATCTCCGCTTCATGCGCGACATTCTCGATCTGTAGGTAGAATATCTTGGCGCGCGCCGCGCTGTCGTCGAGCCGGGCGAGGTGCTCCGGAGATCCGCAGAGAACCACGTCAAGCCGGCCACCCGCGATCTCATCAAGAGTCCGGAGCGTGCCGTCGAAGCGGAGCCATTGCGGGTGCTCCGCGCGGGGTGTGTAGATCGTGAAAGAGTGGCCCCGCGATACGAAGGCGTTGCCGAGCTCGATATACCGGCGCACGCCGCCGAACACGAGGAGGTGCGGAAGTATCGCGCCGATCCTCACATCCCGACACTCCTCCCATACCACCCGGTGTCGCCGAGCAGCTCTTCGATCTCCGCGACGGACGTCACCGCCGTCCCGCGCTTCATGACGACACGCGCGGCGGCCGCATTGGAGAGCAGCATCGCCGTCCGCATATTCCCGCCCGAGGCGAGCGTCAGCGCAACCGCCGAGACGACCGTATCCCCGGCCCCCGTCACATCGGTCGCCTCGGAACTGCCGAGCACACCGACCGAGCAGGTCCGCCGCCGCCTCTCGAACAGGGACATGCCGAAGCGACCGCGCGTTATCAGCACCGACGAGGCCGCGAGGCGCTTCAGGAGCCTTCTGCCCACCTTCTCCAGCGACAGCTCGTCGGTCAAGACGGTGCCCGCGGCGTGAGATGCCTCCACCTCATTCGGGGTCGCCGAGTTCACCCCCCTGAACAGGGACAGCCTGAAACGTGAATCGGCAATCGCGGGCACGCGCGCCTTCCTGCAGAGATCGATCGCGCGGCGTATGAATCCCTCCCCAAAGAGATCCTGGTGGTAATCGCTGAGAATGGCGGCATCCGCGCCGCCGAGCTCTTTTTTGAATACGCGGAGTATCTTTCTCTCCACCGCGGTGGGGAGCTGCTGATGCCGCTCCTTGTCGATCCTCACGATCTGTTGCTGTTGCGCATGGTAGTCGCCCGCCATCACCCGTATCTTCGCGGTGGTGAGCCGTCCCGGCGCGGTGAGGAGTCCCCGTACGGAAATGCCCCGATCACGCAGAAGCTCCGCGAGCCGATCGGATGCGCCGTCGGCGCCGACGATACCGATCGGAACGGCGATCCCGCCGAGCGCCGCCACGTTCTGCGCCGCGTTCGCCGCGCCGCCGGGGGCATAGGTGCTGCCGTCGTAGCGGACGATTACGACCGGCGCCTCCCGGGACACCCGTTCCGAGCGTCCGAATATGAACTCATCGAGTATCATATCACCGAGAATCACGATCCGCTTCCCACGCCACAGACGGAGCGCCGACTGCAGATCAGCGGTGGAAGGTTTCTGCCTGGTCACGGGGGACCTCCTCCAACAAATCACGGGATACCCTGAACAGGTCATCGACACCGATGCCGAGCAGGCAATTCGGCTCACCGTCCGGGCACTCCCGCCTGAAACACGGAGCGCACTCAGAGGAGCACGCCACGATGCGGGCCGCGACTCCACGCGGGGCCGTCCATGCGGGGCTCGTCGAACCGAAGACCGCCACGGTCGGCCTACCCATCGCCGCGGCGAGGTGCACGGGGCCGCTGTCGTTTCCGATGACGAGGGCCGCGCCGCGCAGAACGGCGAGAAGGTCTCCGGGTGTCAGATCCCCCGCCAGCGGGAGTACAGGCGCCGCGGTCGATGCCGCCATGCGCCTCTGCGCCTCCGCCTCGGCCGTTGCACCGACCGCTACGATCCGCATGCCCGTATGCGCCGTCAGACGCTCCGCCAGTGACGCGTACCGCTCGAGCGGCCATTCCTTTGCGGTTCCGTATGCGGCCCCGGGTGCGATGACGATGTACGGCTCCTCGAGCCGTTTCACGGCCACCAGATCGTGCCACCGGTACGGCGGCACAACGACCGGGAGCGGAAGATCGGCGACGTCGGCGCCCGCGGCGTGCTCGGCGAGCCTGACGTACATGCGGGAGAGATGCTCGTCGCGCGCGCGCATGCCGGCCATCGCGTCGGTGAGGAGAAATCCCCGCATCTCGCCTGCGAATCCGATACGGCGGCGGGCACCAGAGAGGAATGTGGCGAGTGCCGACGAGAAGGAGGGCGGCAGCACGAATCCGATGCACCACCCCCGCGGCGGGCGCCCTCGCCGCAGCGCGTGTACCCGGGAACCGATGCCGCGGGCCGATTCATACTCGATGATATGATCCACCGCGGAGCTTCTCCGGAACACCTCCGAGACGTAGCCGCGGCAGAAGAGATGGATGAACGCATCCGGAAAGAGCTCCCGCAGGACATGAAGAAACGGGGTTGCCATGACGGCGTCCCCCAGCCAGTTTGGAGCGTAGACGAGAAGTCCGTCACGCCCTGATCTGCATGTCGTAGAGCTTCCGGTAGATGCCTTCCTCACCGATCAACTCCTCATGCGTACCGACCTGTCGGACGGTGCCGTTCTCGAGCACGATGATCTTGTCGGCGTTCTTGATCGTCGAGAGCCGGTGTGCGATCACCAGTGTCGTTCGCCCCCGTACGAGACGATCGATCGCCTCCTGGACCAGCGCCTCGCTCTCCACGTCGAGGGAGCTCGTCGCCTCGTCGAGAATGAGAATTTGCGGATTCTTGAGAAGCGCCCGCGCGATAGCGATTCGCTGGCGCTGTCCGCCGGACAGCTGCACGCCGCGATCACCGATATATGTATCGTACCCGTTCGGCATAGCCATGATGAACTCGTGCGCGTTGGCCGCCCGTGCGGCGCGCACCACATCGTCCCCCGGGCACTGCTCCATTCCGTACGCGATGTTGTTGAAAATCGAATCGTTGAATAGAATCGTTTCCTGCGTGACGACACCCATGAGGGCCCTGAGCGACTGGAGCCGGATCGAGAGGATATCGTGACCGTCGATCAGTATCCGCCCGTCCGTCGGCCGGTAGAACCGCGACAGGAGATCCGCGATCGTCGATTTGCCCGCACCGCTCGCGCCGACGATCGCAACGATCTCCCCGCGCTCCATCCGGAAGTTCACGTCACGCAGGACCTCGATCCCGTTGCCGTACCCGAACGAAACGTGATCGTACGTCACACCCTCCGCGAGGCGTTCGATTTCGATTTCACCGTCCTCGCCCTCCTCCGACTCGACGTCGAGAATCTGGAATATCCGCTGCCCGCTCGCCAGCCCCTCCTGAACAACGCTGTTGAGTTTGCTGAGATTCTTGACCGGCGTCACCACCCACAGCATCGCGCCGATGAACATCATGAGGTTGGCCGGATCGAGGTTTCCCCCGATGACGAGCTGCCCCCCGTACCACAGGATGATGCTGCTGGCGAAAATGCCGAGCGTCTCGCTGGCCGGCGAGGCGAGCTCCGCAAAGCGGCGCATCTTGAGATACTCGCGCACGTACCGGATGTTGAACATGCCGAATTTACGCTTCTCGAAATCCTCCATGCCGAAAGCCTTGACGACCCTCACCCCGGAGATCGTCTCCTGGAGCACCGATGTTATATCGGCCATCCGCTCCTGCGCACGGATACTTCCCTTTCGCAGCTTCCGGCTGATCACCGCGATCAGGAGTATATTGACCGGAACGATGATGATGGTGAGGAGCGACAGCTTCCAGGATGTGTAGAAGATGATGCTGACCGCGACCAAGGCCATCAGGCTGTTTCGTACGATGCTGGCGAGTCCGCCGACGATCGCTCCGCGCAGGTTCGTCACGTCGTTGGTGATCCGGGAGATGAGATTTCCCGTCTTCTCCCGGTCGAAGAACGACATCGGAAGCGTTTGCACCTTCCCGTACAGATCGTTCCGTATACGCAGGAGAATCGATTGCTCGAGGTAGATCGTGAGGTACGTCCCGAAATAGCCGAATACGTTCTTTATGAGCATCAGCGCGAAGAATACGATACAGAAACGGGCGAGCCGCTCGGCCGGTTCACCCCGGTAGATAAATCCCCTCGCCCGATCCCGAATCGATTCGACCGCCCTCTTCAACGCCTCCGGGACGTGACCCCCTCCATCCTCGACACGGTCCCCCGCCACCGCGATCTCCGGAGCCGAGCCGAACACTATGTGGAGAAACGGCGGGATCAGGGTGAGGGAAATCCCGCTCAGCGAGGCGAAGATCGTCGTGCAGATGAGCAGCACGATGACCCTCTTCCAGAACGGCCTCAGATAACCGAGCAACCGTACGTATGTCGTTCCCGCATTCTGCCGCTTCACGCTGGATCGTTCCCTTCCCGATGGATCACTCTAGATCGGCATACCGCATCTCGTGGCCAGGACCTCTTCGACCTGGGCGAAAAAGCTCTGCAGGGAAAGCTTCTCGCCGTGTGTTCCCTTGAATATCCTCACGTGGGGAGCGGTGGTCGGTATCCAGCTCTGCCCATCGTACTTGGTGAACAGACCGATCGTGGGAACACGCAATGCGGTGGCGAAATGGAAAAGATCCGTGTTTCCCGCCAGGAACAGATCGCACTGGGAAAGGAGCGCGACGGTCTCACCGATATTGGCGGGAACGAGATCGAGCACCTCCGCCTTCAGGTCTGCCGCGAAGCGTGCGGCGACCCTTCCATCCCATGGATTGGTGAGTACGAGAAACTTCACCTTTCTCCTGCTCGCGAGGTTGTTCGCGAGATAGGTCACGATCTCGAGAATGACCTTGTGGCTGGTCTTGCCCCGCCCCGGATCGACGCCCACCGTCAATGTCTCCTTCTCGGGTTTGCGAAAATGAATCAGCTGGCGCGCATGATTGATCTTGTGCGGCGAAAGTGCTATCGATTCCTTTTCCCGGTCCGCGCGCAGGCCGACCGTTTCGAGCATGCTGGACACCTTGCTTCCCTCGTACAGATCTTCCGAGAAGCGCACCTCGCAATTGATGAAGGGATAGGCGAGCGGATGGGCGAACCCGATCCTCACGGAACCCCCACAGGCGAACGCGAGCAGGTGGCGTTCAAGCGCAAAACGCCGGCTGAGCAACACGACCGTCTCGATGCGTTCCCTGCGGAGTCGCCGCACGAGAGCCCAGTAATCGGCCTTGAAGATGCGCAGCTGTTTTGTTTCGTACGTCAGGAGCATGTTGATCTTCATGATCTCCCTGACGACCGGCGCATCGTCACTGTTCACCAGGATCGTCGTTTTCTTGCCGGGGAAACGCTCGTGCAGGCGGTTCATGACCGGCGCGATGAACAGCATATCGGTCAGCTCGCCCGAGTCGATGACGAGCAATCTCGATGATCCCTCCACATCGGCGGGCAGCGCAAAGGACCGCCTCGCACCGATCCTCCGCACGAGGAACGAGACCATTCTCGGCAGCAGATTCCGCTTGTCCCTAGACTCTTTCATGCTTGCCCTTCCTGCGCGTTCCACCATAACCCTTCCCGCCGATGAGCGCCGTCTCGATCGCCTGATCGACCTTGTCGACGAAGGTAAACTTGATATCCCGCGCTATCTGGCGCGGAACATCGTCCAGATCCTTGCGATTCACGGTGGGCATGATGATCTCCCTGATCCCCGCCCGGTGGGCGGCGATCACCTTGTCCTTGATCGCCCCGACGGGCAGGACCTTGCCGGTCAGCGTGATCTCGCCGGTCATGGCGACGTCGCTGCGGACCTTCCGGTTCAATGCGACCGAAGCGATCGAGGTCGCGATGGCGACTCCGGCGCTCGGCCCGTCCTTCGGGACCGCACCGGCGGGAATATGGAGATGCAGGTCGAAATCGCTGAAGAAATTCTCGCGTTCGAGACTGCCCGCGTAGTTCGCCCTGACAAAGCTTATCGCGGCCTCCGCCGATTCCTTCATCACATCCCCGAGCTGTCCCGTCAACCTCACCCTGCCCCGTCCCTTCATCGACAGCGCCTCGACAAACAGTATCACACCGCCCGCGGTAGTTTTCGCCATCCCCGTGGCGACGCCGATCTGCGGCCGTGAGAGCTCCTCCTGCTCGGGGTATTCCTCCGGGCCGATGTACGTCTTGAGATTCCGGCCCGAGACGCGGTAGGGGCCCCGTTTCCCGCTTACCAGCTTCTTCGCCGTCTTGCGGGCGATCGACGCGATACCGCGCTCGAGGTTCCGCACACCTGCTTCCCGCGTGTACCGCTCGATCAGTGTCACGATTGCCTCGTCCGTGATCTTCAGTTTCGCCCGCGGGATACCGTTATCCTTGATCTGGCGCGGGATCAGAAACCGTTTGGCGATCCGTACCTTTTCACCCGTTATGTAGCCAGGCAGATAAAGCACTTCCATACGGTCCAGCAGTGGAGATGGAATCGTGTCCCGGACATTCGCCGTCGTTATGAACATGACGCGCGAGAGATCGAATGGAAGATTGATATAGTTATCCTCGAAGGAGACATTCTGCTCCGGATCGAGAACCTCGAGAAGCGCCGCGGATGGATCGCCCCTGAAATCGGCTCCCAGCTTGTCTATCTCGTCGAGCATGAAGACCGGGTTGTTGCTCTGCGCCGTACGTATGCCCTGGATTATCCGGCCGGGAAGGGCCCCGATGTAGGTCCGGCGGTGGCCCCGGATCTCCGCCTCATCCTTGATGCCGCCGAGCGACATTCGCACGAATGAGCGGCCGAGCGAGCGGGCGATGCTCTGCCCCAGCGACGTCTTCCCCACACCGGGCGGGCCGATGAAACAGAGGAGCGAACCCTTCACGCTCCTCCTCAGCTTGCGCACCGAGAGGAACTCGAGTATCCGCTCCTTCACCCGGTCGAGATCGTAATGGTCCCTGTTGAGGATGCGCCGTGCACGATCGATGTCGAGCACATCCGCCGTCGATACCTCCCACGGCAGTTCGAGCAGCCAGTCGAGATACGTACGCGCGACGATGTACTCGGCGGAACTGATCGACATCCTCTTCAGCCGATTCCAGTCCCTGAGAGCCGCCTCCCGCGCGTAATCGGGCATGGGGGTCTTGTCGATCCGGGCCTTCAGATCGTCGAGCTCGACGGTGCTGTCATCCTCGCCCAGCTCCTTCTGAATGGCCTTTATCTGCTGTCTGAGGTAATACTCGCGTTGCTCGCGATCCATTTCATGCCGCACGTCCTTACGGATCTTCTCCCCCAGCTTCACGATTTCGAGCTCACCGTTGATATACTCGTACACCAGGCGCAGCCGATTGGTGGGCCGTACGATCTCGAGAACGCGCTGTTTCTCCTCGATCTCCATATCGATATTCGCCGCGAGCATGTCGGCGAGCTGCCCCGGTTCCTTGATATTCATCACGATACCCTTGATTTCGTTGGGGTAATTCTCCGAGGCGTCGACGATCTTGACGAAGGAGTTCACCACGTTGCGCATCAGCGCTTTCGACTTATCGCTCCTCTCGGACGGCTCGGTCACCAGATCGACATGCGCGCGCATGAATGGAACGTCATCGGTGATGCGCCGTATCGTGATTCGAGCCAGTCCCTGGCCCACTATGCGAACATGGCCGTCCGGAAACCGGGCCATCTTCTGTATCAGCATGGCGCATCCCGTCCGGTAGATATCCTCGGGCCCGGGTTTCTTCACGTCACGGTTGCGCTGGGTGAACACGCCGACGATCTTGTGGCCGGCGAGCGCCTCGTCGACGAGCCGCACGAGATTTTCATCGGTCAGCATGAGCGGCACGAGCATGTACGGAAACACGACGCCGTCATTGATCGGTACGATGGCGAGTTCTCCGGGAATCTCGTTCAGCAGATCGTCCTCGTGCTCGATTTCGTTCATGATCCTGTTCCCCGCCCCCCGCGTCGTATCGTTCACCTGATCGGCACCTTTCTCGCTCGCCGCAGCGGTTGCAGCTTTGCGATCGTTATCTCGAGCATGCCGTCACGGTAGCGGGCCGCCACCTTCGATTGATCAACGGGAAAGGGAAGGGCGACCCTCTTCTCGAATGGACCGGCCTGGATCTCGAGCGTATGGAACTGCTTTTTTCCGTCGGGGAACGCACTCCTCCTGAAACCGCCTATACGGAGCACCTTTCCGTCCGTCACGACATCGAAATCGGCGCCCTTCATTCCCGCAATCTCGACGATGACGATGATCTCCGATTCGGTCTCCACGACATCGGTCGGTGGTTCCCATGTGAGTTCAGAGTGGAGTTTCATATGGCGTCCCCCGCCTCACTCCGAGGAAAAAATCCGAGGAGATCGAGGAATCGAATCCAGCCCGTCGCTCCCACCGCCCGGCCACCCACTCGGACGGGCCCGATTCCACAGTACATAAGTGCTATCAAAATATGACATTATTGAGCATAGTGAAGGAACGGGGCAAAGTCAATTTCAAAAAGTCGCCGGGGGACAGTAAACGGGTGTCCCCTTTACCTGCGGGACACCCGTATTATGATCAATGTTCGGCGCTTACCGAGAAAATCGAATCAGAACTTCTTTCTGAGCGAGCCGACACTTCCCAACGGCTCGGTCTTGATGCTCATGTCGGATACGATGCTGTAATCATCGAATCTCTTCTGATCGATATCCCAGCCTTCCAGACAGGCATCGTCGAATGTGAGGGTGTAGATGAGCACCAATTTGCTCTCCCCATCCTGCACGTAATAGATCCAGAATTCCTTCGGCTCTTCCTTGGAGACGAGATAAACGTTTGGAAGGCCCCATGAAGCAATCACTTCATAAATATCCATACCCCTGATGATCTCGCCGTCCCGTATCTGATCGCCATACCGACAGCCCGGATGGTCGGCGATGTACTCCTCGCGCACCTCGGGTCTCGTGAAGTACTCGCGCTCCGTTTTGTAGATACTCGAGCATCCGATGGCGGTGCACAACAGTACGACGATGATCAGGATCCCCGTGATTCTCATGCCAGTCCCTCCCCTCGGTCTGTGTATTGTTGTGGGAGGCGCACAATCGCGCGGCCTTTCCTCTCACGAAAGATGCTCCGGCTCCACCGCGACCGTGACATCTTTCCCCAT
Source organism: Patescibacteria group bacterium (assembly GCA_035529435.1). GTDB lineage: Bacteria > Krumholzibacteriota > Krumholzibacteriia > Krumholzibacteriales > Krumholzibacteriaceae > DATKWS01. The sequence goes on along the minus strand of DATKWS010000104.1, from coordinate 8,265 downwards.
TTACAACGCTTCATACGACGGTCTCCTTGTAGGCACGGGTCGATCCCGTCCGGAATCCCTCCCTCTACTATCATTATAGCATATGTACCATTTCTGTCAACTTTGAATGGAAATCTTCCGCATATGGCGGAATTCTGTATTATAACGTGTTGATTTTAAATAATAAATGGGATGCAAGGTGTATATAATGTTCGCACCGGGCACAAAGTTGCGATGTTAAAGATAAAACTTTGTCACCTATTCCCGGTTGGGCAAGTGCGGTGTATGGTGGAACAAATACACGATCACACCGGGGAGGCTCCACGATTCCACCGCTTCCGCCTCGGCGGAATAGGCCGTAACGAGCAGATCGTCCGGATCTGTGTCCCAGTGGCGGCAGCGCACGTACCACACCCTCCCGTGTTCCTGCATCTGCCGCTCGATGCGGCGCTGGAGTTCAGCGGCGCCGAGATCGCGCGGGAAGAGTACCGTCACCTCGTTGGGCCCGCCGTAGTAATAACGCACGGTATGGACGACGCTCGGAGCGATTATCAGATCGCCGGCGACCTCGCGATCATCGATGAGGCGTACCGCCCCCCTGACGTCGTCACGCGCATAGGCATCGACGAGATGGTAGTTCCAACCGGCGAACGCCATCACGGCGCACACGGCGATGACGGCGGAGTACCTGCGCCACCCCCGCGCCGGTACCCCGTACGCGAGGAGCGCGATGAAAACGGGAAATGCACTTATCAGGTAGCGGGCGTTGAAGATCTTGATATTGAACTTGATCAGGGCCGACACTGACAGGATGGTTGTCAGGGCTATGGAGAGAAAGAGCGCAAGGACTCCCGTACGGGCCGCCCTGATGAGCCCCAGAATCGTCAGCACGCCGAACAGGCAACCGACGATTACCATTTCGAGGCCGTGGGTCTCGAGAAGGGCCGGCACCGATTCCACACGGTGCAGCTCACGGAGTGTCGGTCCGAACGAGTACCCGACGGAGAAGGCGTAGAAGGCATACGGGTACGACCACGCGCTGAGCGTCAGCTCGCCCCGGTACCGTTCCTCGACGGGAATCGTCGATACATCGACGACGCGTATTCCCTGCAAGAACCTGAACTCGCGATAGATCCACGGTGATATCACGGCAAGAAGTATAACCGCCGCAAGCAGGCCGGCCCGGAGGTGCGCGCCCCGCGCCTTCCGGGTAATGACGAGGTATACGAACAGCCCGATACAGAGAAAACCGCCCGAGAAATGGGAGAGACAGGTCACGGCGAGCGACACGCCAAGGAGGACGCCGTTGGCGCAGGTCGGCCTCGTCAGATAGCGCTGAAAGACGATCAGCGAGACAATCAGACAAAGGGTGAGCTGCGCGTAGAACCTCAGCTCCTGTGAATAGTAGAGGTTGAACGGGCTGAGCGCGAAAAAGAGGGCGCCGATGAGGGCGCAATCACGCCGCCCCAGCGAAACGAGCCACCGGTATACGAGATAGACCGAGAGTACGCCGGCCAGTGCACTGGGAGTCCTGAGCCACGCCTCCGAGGAGGAGACGGTACTCCAGAAATGAAGTAGCAACGAGTAGAGCGGACCGTGCACATCCCACAGCAACTTCTTCCAAAACGCTATGCCGGGAGGGACCGTGTACGCCCCGATCGAGAGCATCTCGTCCGTCCAGAGCGATTGGTGTCCCAGCCGGAAAAAGCGCGCAAACAAGGCCAGGGCGAGGATCGCCAGGAGAATCCACCGCTCCCGCCGGTTGCCGATTCGCTGATCCATAGCTCCGTTTATACCGTAACAAGACTCGATTTCCAACTGAAAAAAGCCCGGTGCTCTGGCGTCGCAGGCGCGCGCCGAGACAACGAGAAAAGGTTGTCCACATTCATCCCGGTGCGGTACGCTCTCCGGGGAGGATGGCACGCGCATGGCAACGGGAGCAGACACTCACACACTCCGGATCGGACCGGCCGGATGGTCGTACCGCGACTGGATCGGTCCGGTCTATCCGAGGGGCACGGGAATAGATCAACTCCGCACGATCGCCGGTCATTTCAACTGCATCGAACTGAACAGCTCGTTTTACCGCATCCCCCCGGATCGCCTCATCGAGAGCTGGAAGCGGCGGCTCGCCACGATCGCCGATTTCACCTTCTCCGTCAAAGTCTGGCAGAAAATCACGCATGAACGGAACGTCGATGAAGCCGCCGTGGCTCATTTCATACACACGTTCGATCCGCTGATCGAGACGGGACTCGTCGGTGCGTTTCTCCTCCAGTTCCCCTGGTCGTTCAGGGACGTGCCCGAAAACCGCCGGTACCTATCACGTCTCGGGACGTGGTTCCGCGACATTCCCGCCGCCGTGGAACTGCGGCACGGTTCCTGGAACAACCCCGATACGCTGAAGCTCCTCGGTGACCGTCACCTCGCATTCTGCAATATCGACCAGCCCCTCATCGGCAATTCCCTGCCGCCGACCGGATACGTCACCGACGGGGAACTCGCGTACATCCGGCTGCACGGGCGAAACCGGAACAACTGGTTCAATGAAAAGGCCGGACGCGACGAACGGTACGATTACCTCTACAGCGAGCGCGAGCTCGATGAATGGCACAGGCGGGCACTGCAAATCCTCGGCTCGGTGCGGAACCTCTTCATCATCACGAACAATCATTTCCAGGGTCAGGCCCTCGTCAATGCATTCCAGCTCAAATCGAAGCTTGAGCGCCGTACGGTCGCGATCATGCCCGAACTCGTCGCGTCCTACCCCGTGCTGGAGAACATTGCGGCGCCCGGGCCCGGTCAGGGCAGATTGCTGTGAGGACCGGCACGCGGGGCGATTGATTGCGGGCGGGAAAAGCGTCAGCCCCTGAAGGCAAGGGCGAGAATGATGGCGACCGCTCCGAGCAGTATAAAGAAGAGGTACCGGTATGCGGTGTTCGCGCCCCGGCCGCGCGGAACGGTGATGCGGAGCGATTGACGCCTCTCCTCATCGATCGGCGTCATGCAGAAATTGCAGAACAGATCTTCCTTTTTCAGGGGAAAACCGCACTGCGGGCACGCATGTCCCTTGACCGCGCCGTCCCCCGCCACCCGTTCCATATCGGGGGCATACTCCTCCTCGATGACCCTGCCGGTACCGCCGGCCTCCTCGATCAGATTGAGAAGACTCAGCGCCTGGTTCTTGCGCTTTCCCAGCCACACGGATGCGGGAAGAGACTTCATCATATGTTTGACCTTGGTGACGGGGAGGGACGCGAGCAGAGAAAATTTCAGGGCAAACGACGCGGGCGTCTCCACTTCGTTTCTGACACCCTCGAGCAGGACCCGGTAGCGTATGCTCTTCTTCAACGAAAGCTGGATATCGCCAACGTCTACTCTCGATTGCATATCATTCGACGATCCGGTTCTGGACATACTTGTATCACTCCGGGGAAGCCGAAGTGCACATTCCGTGCCATATCCGACCCGTCGGATCTATCGAACAGGAATGCCGGCGGGGAAGATCGACCTGCTCACCGAAAGCCGCTCAGCACGGTGACGCACTGCACCGCCGTGCGCCATCCCTCGAAATCGCTCGTATCGACGGCGGAGACGCGGTAGCAGTATTCAACGTTCCCGATGAGCTGCGTATCGGTGAATTCCGTTTCGGTCGTTGTGCCGACGAGCTCGACCATATCGTAGATCGAGTAGTAATAATAGACCCTGAACTCCAGCAATGTGGGGAGGCTCTCGGCCGGATAGCTCCAGGAGAGATGAGCCTGCTCGACACCCGCCGTCGCTTGAAAATCGGACGGTGTGGGCGGCGGATCGTAATCGAAGCCCGTCGGCAGTCCCTCATGGTCCTTGCCGCACGAAACAAAACAAACCAGTGCGATCGCCACGACACATATCATTGCGCGGATCATATATCATCCCCCGATCTAGAAAGAAAATGTCTTTGATACGATAAAACCGCCATTCGAGACATCGAGCGACAGCGGCGGTCCATCGCCGCCTCCCCCCCACATCATGTCGGCCACTCCCGCCGCCCAGACGCCGATCGCCGTCCCGAGCAGGATGGTGCGGTACGTGTGGAGGTTCTCCGCATCGTCCCATTTCTCGTTCATCGTGTCGAAGTAGTAGTGGGCATCACCGATATACCGCGCGTTCAGGTAAAACGCACGCGCGCGGTCGTACTGCTCGACCGCGCGGTCGTACTGAATATCCGCCATCATGAGTCCCGTAAGCGTGATGATCTCGGCGCTCACGAGCAGTGCGCCCCTTCCGTAACGCCCCGCCCTGATCTGCCCCCAACCGGGAAACAGGACCGAGTAAATGACATCGCCCGTGTCGGCGGCGTCGACGGACGTCGACGCTACAACGAGCAGCGCCGTAACCACGATAATAACGTTCCGCATCATCTTCCTTCCTGTATCGAGATAGGTGCTACACCATCATTCCATACGCAAACGATTCGCGATTTGTTACACCGTCCCGCCCACGCGGCGGAGCACCGCGGAGACGCGGTGCGGCATCCCATAACGAGCCGATTGCGAATACCGCAACGATGTGTATATTTCAGGATAGATGATAGAAAAATCGAGGCCCCCCGGTAAAGGGAATTCTGTCGCACAGTGCACGGGGCGGGAAAAAAACAATTCTCTTTGCCCGGTATCCGCATTACACTCGAGGACGATCCGGGGGGAACGATCATCACGGAGGCGATCGGTGGTCCGCGTCGAACACCTGACCAAACAGTACGGCCCCACGGTCGGCATAAGCGATCTCACCTTCCACATCGACCGGGGCGAGGTGCTCGGATTCCTCGGCCCGAACGGCGCGGGCAAGACGACAACGATGAAGATCCTCACCTGCTACCTGCCCCCGACCTCGGGATTCGCCGAGGTCTGCGGGTTCAATATACTCGAGGACCAGATGGAGGTGCGCCGGCGGATCGGGTACCTGCCCGAGAAAAATCCACTCTATCCCGATATGCGGGCCGATGAATACCTCAACTTCGTCGCACGCATGAAGGGGGTTTCCAACGGCCGCATCAAATCAGAGACCGACCGGGCTACCGAGCTGTGCAAGCTCGGGGAGGTGCGGCGCCGGACCATCGGCACCCTCTCGAAGGGATTTCAGCAGCGCGTCGGCATCGCGCAGGCGATACTGGGCGAGCCCGAGCTCCTGATCCTCGACGAACCCACACTGGGACTCGATCCACAGCAGATCAGGGATATCAGGCAATTGATCATGGAGCTCGGCACCGAGCGAACCGTATTACTGAGCAGCCACATCCTTCCCGAGGTGAATCAGGTCTGCAAGCGCATCATTATCATCAATCGTGGTCAGCTCGTCGCGGTCGACACCCCCGAAAATCTCCGCTCGCGGCTCACGCAATCCGCCGTGACGTGCGTAAAGATGCGCAACACGGATGACGCCGCACGGGCCTATGCGGTGATACGCGGACTCGACGGCGTCCTGATGGTCAGGGAAGCCCCCGGCGAAGGTCCGGTCAAGACATTCTTCGTCGAGTCGGCCACCGACAGGGACCTTCGTCACGACATCATCACGCGGCTCGTCGAGGAGAAGCTGCCGATTCTCGAGATATACGGGCAGGAGTTGTCGCTCGAGGACATCTTCCTACAGCTGGTCACTGAGGAGGAAGTGTAATTGTATAAAGCGATAGTAATATACATCAAAGAGTTGAAGTATTACTTTCAATCGATCACCGCATATGTGATTATCGCGATCTTTCTCTTTCTATCCGGATACTTCTTCCACAGCATCTTCAAATTTTACAACTTCCTTTCATACGAGGCGGCCAAGAACCAGTACTATCCGGACGGCCTCAACCTCATCGAGGGGGTCATGCGTCCGCTGCTCAACAACACCAGCATCATTCTCCTGCTGGTCCTTCCACTCCTCACGATGCGGCTGCTCGCCGAGGAACGGAGGCAGGGCACATTCGAGCTGCTCCTCACCTACCCCGTCAATGATGCATCGGTCGTCATAGGCAAGTTCGGCGCAGCGCTGACCACCTACATCGTCATGCTGGCCGGCACGGCCATCTATCCGGTGCTCCTCGCGGTCTTCGCCGATCCCGAGCCGGGACCGGTGCTCAGCGGCTATCTCGGCCTCCTGCTGCTCGGGTGCACCTTCATCGCCATGGGGACCTTCTTCTCCTCCCTGACGAGCAGCCAACTCGTGGCCGGTGTGGCCACGTTCGGCGTCTCGCTCTTCTTTCTCGTCATCGGCTGGGCCGCACCGTTCGTCGGAACCACCTTTGCGAGGGTCCTGTCCCAGTTCTCCCTGCTGCTCCATTTCGATTCATTCTCGAAGGGTATCATCGACGTGCGGGATATCACGTACTACCTGTTCCTCACAGCCTTCTTCCTGTTCCTCACGGTCAAATCACTCGAATCGACGCGGTGGAGGGGCTGAGATGAGAGGATTCAAATCGATTCTGGGACCGCTCGGGCTCGCGCTGATCCTCGTCGGCGGCGTCATCTACGGCATCCTCTACACCAGCGGCGTGACGGCCGTTCTCCCTCTTATCGCCGGCCTGATCCTCTCGGCGCTATCGATCACGTTGAGTTACCGTGAGGCGAAGACGGAAGGGCTGCGGCGAAGCGCCCGTTTCGGTATTCATGCCGGCATATCGATCCTCTTCGTCACCGCCATTCTGATCTTTCTGCAGACGATCATAACGCGTCACGGCGCAACGATCGACACGACGGCGAACAAGCGATACTCGCTCGCCTCCCAGAGCACACGCATCCTCGAAAGCCTCGAGACGGATATCACCCTGACATGCTTCTTCAAGTCGACGTCGCCGGCGAAGCTCGCCGCGGAGGATCTGCTCAAGGAGTACGCACGAATAACTCCTTCCGTCCGGTACCGCTTCATAGATCCCGACAAGGACCCGGTGACCGCGCACCGGTACGAGATAGGGAGCTACGGAACGATCGTCGTCGAGAGCGGCGGCAGGGAGGAGAAGATAACCGGGTCGACCGAGCCGGAGATCACCAACGCCATCCTGCGGGTGACCCGCGAGGTGAAAAAGGTCATCTACTTCGTCACGGGACACGGCGAGAAGAGCCTCGAGGATACCGAGCCGGCCGGGCTCAGCGAGCTGAAATCGGCGTTCGAAGCGGAAAATTACGCCGCCCGGAATCTCCTCACGATGCGCGTCGAACATATCCCCGAAGACTGCGAGATACTCGTATTCGCCGGACCCGAGACGGATATCGTTTCCACCGAGCGGGGAACGATCTCCGAATATCTCGAAGGCGGCGGCGACGCGCTTTTCCTTCTCGATCCGCGCATCGAGCTGCCGCTCCTCGGCGGGATCATCGGAGCTTACGGGATTTCGGCGGGGGACGATATCATCGTGGACCGTTTCGGCAGGCTTCTCGCCGGCAACTACCTCACCCCCATCGTCAACCTGTACGGCACGCATGCGATAACGAATGGATTCCGGCATGCGACCTACTTTCCCGAGGCCAGGTCGATCACCATTGCGGAGAGCCCACCGGAGGGCGTGACGGTGAAGGCTCTCGCGACGACCGCCCCGCAGGCATACGCGGAAACGAACATCAAGAAACTTCTCGAGGGCCAGTCACAGTACGAGGCGGATTCTGACGTCGCCGGTCCCCTGCACATCGCGGCCGTTTCGACCAGGCGGGCGACGGGCGGCATGGACGGTTCGCGAACCCCGGGAACGGAAACCGCGAGCCGCATCGTGGTCTTCGGGGATAGCGACTTCGCATCGAACGGCAACCTCAACCTGTCGGGAAACAAGGATCTCATTCTCAACACGATCCAGTGGCTCGCCGAGCAGGAGGACCTGATCGCGATCCGTCCCCGTGACACCCTCACCCAACCGGTGGTCATCTCCGAACGCCAGGGGCGTGTCGTCTTCTGGCTGCCGGTCATCGGGATACCGGCGCTCGCGCTGGTAATCGGCCTGTCGGTAAACATCCTCAAGCGGCGGACCTCATGACGAAAGGATTGGAATGAAGTTCCGATCGACATGGATTCTCATCATCGTGTTCGGTATCGTCGCCGCCTATTTCTTCCTCGTCGAGGAACCCAGGCGGGAGACGAACCTGCAGCGGATCGGCGAATCGAAAAACGTACTCCCCTACGGCCGTGAAGACATCGAGAAAATCATTCTGATAAATCCCGTGAAGGAACGGATCGTCATGGAGCGTGACGGGGAGGAATGGACGATCGTCCAACCGGTGCGCACGAGGGGATCCAACCCGACGATCGATGCCGTGCTCATGCAGATCGTACCGG
>DATKWS010000103.1:0-6313 GCA_035529435.1 Patescibacteria group bacterium | reverse complement strand
CCGGTGCTCGACGGGCTCACCGTGACCGCCGACGGCGATATCGAGCTGACGCGGTGGAACACGATCGTGGTCGATCCCGAAGTGATGAAGACGAACATCGAGCGACTCTTCGCCGGCGGTGATGCGGCCGATGACGGGCCGACGGTCGTGATAGACGCGATCGGGGACGGTCAGAAGGCGGCACGGGCGATCCACGCGTACCTCACCGGCGAGGAACTCCGGACGGGACCGTTCGTCGCGCGGAAGGAGTTCTGGAGCAAACCCGGGATGGCGGAGCTGGGGGACGTCAAGGAGAGCCCGCGCCACGAGGTGCACACGATCGACGTCGAATCGCGGCGCGGGAGCTTCACCGAGGTGGCCACCGGATTCGAGTACGAAGACAACGTACACGAGTGCGACCGCTGTCTCTCGTGCGGATGCGTCAGATTCGAGGACTGCCGGCTGCGTCTCTACGCCGAGGAGTACGGCGTCGATATGGAACGTTTCAAGGGACATGTGCGCAAGCACAAGGTCGACGACCGCCACCCCTACCTCGTTTACGATCCGAATAAATGCATTCTCTGCTCGCGCTGCATCAGAACCTGCGAGCGCGTGCTGCCGATCTCCGCGCTGGGGCTCGTCGGGCGCGGTTTCCAGACGGAGATGCGTCCCGCGATGAACGATCCGCTCGTCGAGACGAGTTGCGTGAGCTGCGGGAACTGCGTCGATGCCTGCCCGACGGGTGCGCTGACAATGAAGTATCCCTTCCCCGGCAGGGCGGCGCTCCATACGGACGATATCAAATCCGCCTGCGGTTTCTGCTCGCTGGCCTGTCCCATAACGGTAAGGCGGTTCGGCGGCGGCCGTTACTTTATCGGCTCGTCCGGCGTGCCCGGCGAGTACCTGTGCCGGTACGGGCGGTTCGGGCACGAGCTGTTCATCAAGAAGAACCGGATCACGGAGCCCGAGATTCGCGGCGACGACGCGCGGCGGAAGATCGACGTGTGCGGGGCGCAGCGGGAGATCGTCGCGGGAATGAAATGGGTGGCCGGGAAGTACGGCGCCGGCGCGATCGGCGTGTTCGTCTCGCCCGAGCTCACCAACGAGGAGCTGTACCTGGCCGGGCGCATAGCCCGTGAAGGGATCGGCACGAACAATATCGTGTCCCTCTCGATCCTCTCGACCGGAACGGAAGCGGGGCTTCTTGACGGGACGTTCGGGTATACCGCCTCGACAGCGGACCGTTCCGTCATCGGGGACGCCGACCTCGTCATATGCAACAACACCTCGATCGAGTCGGACCATCTCATTCTCGCCGTCGATGTCATTCGGGCCGTTCGGGGCGGCGCGAAGTTCATCGTCGCCAATTCCACCCTCGATGCCAATGATCAACTCCTCGCGACGCTGGCGATGGATCCGATGCGCGGGCGTGCGGCGGTTCTCTGGAACGGTGTGATGCAGATCCTCCTGGACGACGGATTTTTTCCGCACGGCGTGGTGAAAAAGATACACGGCGCCAAGAAATTTCTCGCCGACAGGGATTTCGATGTCGAACGGGTATCGGACCTGACGGGGATAGAGACGGGTACCATGTACCGGGCGGCGGAGATCCTCCGCGGGGCCGAACGGATCGTCTTCATACACAGCCCCGACCGGCCGCAGGATCAGGCGCCGTACGATATCGAAACGCTCGCCAATTTCGTCGTGCTGCTGCGGGCCGCCGGAAAGCGGGCCGATCTTCTCCTGCCGCGCAACATCGGCAACAGCGCCGGTCTCGAGGTCATGGGGGCCGATCCGGCATTCGCGCCGGGGAGGATTCCCGTACCCGGGAAACCCGCGGGCGCGGCGGGTCACGGGGAACTGCGCTCGATGCTCGAACGCGGAGAGATCAGGGGGGCGCTCGTGATCGGCGAGGATCCCATGGCATGGAACCTGACCGGGTCGTGGTTCCAGAACATCGAGTTCCTCGCGACGATGGACTGGACCGGCACCGAGACCACGCGGTACGCCGACGTCGTCCTGCCGGGATCCACGTTCCTCGAGACGGCGGGCACGAGGTGCAACTTCGAGGGAAACCTCGTCACCTTCGCGCGCGCCGTGGAGCCTCCCGCGGGCGTGTCGGGCAGGGAAATCCTGCACGGTCTCGCCAAAGAGTTCGGTATCGACGTGGAAGATGACACGGCGGCCGGGATACAGGCCCTGGTGGAAGAGAAGCTGGGAGAACGCGCCGCGTTCTACTGGAATACCGGCCAGGAGCGTCCGGACGAGGGGGCGATGCGCCTCGTCGCGACGGGCGCGTCCACCCGGACCGGCTCCATCCCGCAGCCTCTCACGCACGGCGAGCGGTACAAGCGCGAGATCAGGGATGTGGGCACGGACCGGTTCAGGGTGCGGTATTGACGTTTCGCTGACCGGCTGGTACGGTGTCACGCGGGCCCTCGCACGGCCGGGAGCACGGTCGGGAGCACGGCCGGGTTCGAACCGGCGGCGCCGCGTATGAGCGCCGGGAGGCGTCGACATGCTGAGCCGGGAAAGTCTCTACTCATTCCTCGAGAGCAACTTCGATTACCTGCTCGTCCTGGACGGCGACGAACATGCCATCATCCACGTCAGCAGGCTGTTCGGCAGGGATTGCTGCCCGCACGGGCGCTCCATCGAGGGCAAGCAGATCAAAGAGGTTCTCTCCCCCGCCTCGCTCAACACCTTTCGCGCCTCGATGGCGCAGGCACGCGCCGGGGGGCGCGGCATAGCCGTTTACTCACCGCTCACGGACACCGATTGTTCCATTCCGCTCAAGGCCGGCTACGCGGCGACCGGGAGCGGTTCCGTCTACATCTTCTTCGGCAACAAGCTCGGGGGGCTCACCAGGAAGAACGGGTGGGAGAAGGAAGAGCGGATCAAGGAGCTCTCCTGCCTGTACAAGGTCGCCGAGTTGATCGAGGTTTCGCGGTCGATCGACGAGTTCTTCAACAAGCTTCCCAAGAGCATCAACACGGGAATGCTCTATCCGGAAGAGGCGGTGGTCTATTCCGTCTACGACGGCGTCGAGTACGGGCAGAAGCCGGTTTCGGACAATTATATCTCGGTACGGCTGGTCGTGGGGAAGGAGAACAAGGGAGAGATCCGGCTCGGCTATCTCGACGACCGGCACGAACTGCTGCCCGATGAGCAGAGGATGCTCGACGAGATCGGCCGCATGCTGAATCTCGCCCTCGAGCGCAAGGTCCTGCGGGAACGCCTCATCATGAAGCAGGAGGAGGAGGCCGAATTCACCCACCGGCTCCAGGAACTGAGCAAGGAGATCGCCGCCAAGACGCGGGAGCTCGAGGAAGAGAAACGGAAGCTCGATATCGTGAATTCCTATCTCGACCGGACGAAGGGGGGATGGGACGAGGCGAAGGCGCGCCTCGAGACGATGTTCAATGCAATCCCGGACGAGGTGGTCCTGCTCGACACCGGCCGCAAGATCATCATGACGAACCGGAAGGATATCGAGCCGGGCCAGTTCTGCTTCCGGGCGATGTTCGGGCGTGACAGGCCCTGCGAGGACTGCCGCCTGGCGCGTATCATGCAGGACAAGACGCCCGTCACCCTCATGATGAAGCAGGACGAACGGTATCTTCAGGTTCATGCGCTCCCCGTCTACAACCAGGATCACGAGGTGGACGGTATACTGGAGTTCTACCGTGATGTGACGCTCGAGAAGACGTACGACCAGCAACTGCAGCAGGCCGACAAGCTCGCCTCGCTCGGGGAGCTCGTGAGCGGCATCGGTCACGAGATCAACAATCCCAACCAGTTCATCAGGGGGAACATCAAGATCATCCAGCAGGCGCTCGAGGACGTGCTGCCGATCGTCGACGAGTACTACAGGGAGCATCCCGACCTCAAGATCGCGCGTCTCAACTACGACTTTTTCCGGCAGCACATCATGACCCTGGTCGACGATATGGCCCATGGATCGGAACGCATCAAGGGGATCGTCGAGGGGCTCCGCACGTTCGTTCGAAAGGACGAGGGGCTGCTCGTCGATACGATCGACATCAACACCCTGATCGAGGCGAGCACGCGCCTCGTGCACAACCAGGTGCACAAGCGGGCCGACATCGAGCTCGACCTGGCGGATGATCTCCCCAGCTTCACGGGGAACGCGCAGAAGATGGAGCAGGTCCTCGTGAATCTTCTCGTCAACGCCGGTGATGCGATGCTCGACGAGGTGAAGGGATCGATCACCGTGCGGACCCGGGCCGAGGATTCGAACATCGTGGTCGAGGTCGAGGACAACGGCTCGGGAATGAACGAGAAAACACTGAAGCAGATATTCGATCCGTTCTTCACGACCAAGCGGGCAAGGGGGGGGACGGGGCTCGGTCTCGCCATCGCTTTCAGGATCGTCGAGGAGCATCGCGGAACGATCTCGGTGCGGAGCAAGCCGGGAGTCGGAACGAAGTTCATCATCAAGATACCGGTGCGGCCCAAAAAGGCCGCGAAGGAAACACAATGAAGAGAATACTCGTCATCGACGACGATACCGCCGTCACCAATTACCTGATGGTCTTCTTGATGCAGACCGATGTATTCGATCCCATCATCATCAACGATTCGCGACAGGTGATGGATCGTCTCGTCAGCGAGACGTTCGACGTCGTTCTGCTCGACATGGATATGCCGAACGTCAGCGGCATGGACATCCTCGGTGGCATGCGGGAGAAGGGGATGGATACACCGGTCGTCGTGCTCACCGGCGTGAGCGATATCGACCTCGCCGTGAAGGCGATGAAGTTCGGCGCGTTCGATTACCTGATCAAGCCGGTGGAGGACGAGAAGCTGCTGGAGGTCCTGGACAATGCCATGGAGCACGGCATCCTGCACAGAACGATCGACGAGCTGCCCCAGCAGCTCGCGCACAGCGACCTCGCGCATGCGTCGGCGTTCGCGTACGTCCAGACGCAGGACCCGGGGATGATCCGGATGTTCCACCAGGCCGAGAAGCTCGCCTCGAGCGATCTCGGCATCTTCATATGGGGCGAGAGCGGCACGGGCAAGGAGGCCCTCGCCCGCGCGATCCACCAGGCCGGCCCGCGGCACGACCACCCCTTCATCGCGCTCGAGGCGGACAGCCAGGATCCCGAGCGGTTTCCCGCCTTCTTCTTCGGCCAGGCGCGCGTGTACGGCGGTTCCAAGGAGGAGACGAGAGGGATCCTCGAGGAGGTGAACCGCGGCACACTGTTCCTCAACAATATCGACGCGCTCACCCTGCCGATGCAGGTGCGGCTCAAGCGGGTGATACAGCGGGGAGAGTACTACCGTGAGAGCTCGGCCCGGGTGCGGAAGGTGGATGTCCGCATCATCGTTTCCTCGACCAATGATCTGACCAGGCCCGAGTTCGAGGACACGTTTCTCCGCGATCTTCTCTATCACCTGATGATCAACTCGCTCCGTATTCCACCGCTGCGGGAGCGCCCGGGGGATATCCCGCTCCTGGCGGAGCATTTCCTGCAGGAGGAATGCGGGCGTATCGACACGCCGGCCAAGTCGTTCTCACCGAAGTGCATCGAGCTGCTGAAACAGTACAGCTTCCCCAACAACGTGCAGGAACTTCGCACGATAGTCGCCAGCGCCGTTGCCGGCACCGAGGGAGAGATCATCGGTCCGGAGGCCCTTCCCGTGCACATCAGGAAGGGGATCGAGGTCGAGAAGGTGGCCGCGGCCGCGGCGTTCAAACCACGCACGCTCGACCGCGTCGTGACCGAACACGTAGAGCGGACCATCGAGCATTTCGGCGGCAACCGGGACCGTGCCGCCGTGGAGCTCGGAATCTCACGCGAGAAGCTCGATCACCTCGTGGACGGGGACGCGGAGGAGTGACCCGCGGGTGCAAAGACCGGTAGGGCGACAGCCTCCTACTCTCCTGACGATTGAACGGCCGTCCATTGTCCGCTTTCGCGTACCGTTTCGCGAGCTGCATGATGCGCTCGGCATGGAGCTTCTCGAGCTCGGAAAAGTTGTCCCCGAGACTCCCCAATAGGTTCGACTCGTCTTCTACTCAAGTTTCTGCACCCCCGCCATACAAAACAGCGGTGCGTTCACCGGTGATTGGGCAGGTCACTGAAATCGATGGAGATGTCAGAGCGCCACGCCATCACTGGGGATGAGTTACCAAATAGTCTAACATTACCGCGAACATTACCCTGGCACCGACGAAGATCGATTCCTCATCAGCGACGTATTGCGGTGTATGAGGCATGCCGATCCAGCCTCTAGCCGAGTTCGAGACGCCCAGGTAGTACATAACGCCCGGCACCTCATCTTGGAAGAATCCGAAGTCCTCACT
>DATKWS010000102.1:0-24799 GCA_035529435.1 Patescibacteria group bacterium | reverse complement strand
GCTGAAGGAACACTTGTGGGGCATTCTTAATGCCATTGTGCTCAAGGTGAACAACGCACGATCAGAGGGCATCAACTTCAAGATACAGAAACTGAAATCTCCTGCATGTGGTTACCGGAACCGTGATCGCTTCCGCAGAGCCATCTACTTCCATCTTGGAGGACTTGATCTTTATCCTGCAGGAGTGAAAGAATAGGAATATGGTGTGGAAACAGGTTCGTTACCCACACGATTCCCAGAAGGGCCATAAAAATAAGTGGTGGGCGATACTGGAATTGAACCAGCGACCTCCTGCATGTCAAGCAGGCACTCTAACCATCTGAGCTAATCGCCCACCCAGAGTCAGCGCTGTCATTGTAATGCATAGCCGAGGCCCCGGCAATGAAAATATCCATTGCCCGGGCCGGGCCGCGCGGAGCCAATGACGCAACGGACGGCCCCGCCGGCGCTATTTCTTCTCGTCCTCGTCGATCACCTCAAACTCGGCGTCGACCGCCCCCTCGCCCTCTTCCTTCTCTTCCCGGGGTTCCCGCTGCCCGGCGGTCTCTTCTTCGTGAGGCTGGCCGGTTTGCTGCTGCCCGTCGGAAGCGCCCTGATACATCGCCTGCGCAGCCTTCTGCCACACGGCATTGTGCTTCTCAATTGCAGCCTTGATCCGTTCCTTGTCGTCGGTTTTGGCCGCCTCCTTGAGCTCCTCGAGGACGCGTCGCAGCTCCTCCTCGTCCGCGGATGGAATCTTGTCCTTGTACTCGGCGAGCTGCTTTTCGGTCTGGTAGCTCATCTGATCGGCCTGGTTGCGCAGATCGATCAACTCGCGCTTCGCCTTGTCCTCTGCCACGTGGGACTCGGCATCCTTGACCATCTGGTCGATCTCGTCCTCGCTGAGCCCGCTGGACGGTTGGATGATGATCTTCTGCTCCTTGCTGGTCGCCTTGTCCTTCGCCGATACGTTGAGAATGCCGTTCGCGTCGATGTCGAACGTCACCTCGATCTGCGGTATACCGCGCGGGGCCGGCGGGAGGCCGGTGAGCTGGAAGCGCCCGATCGACTTATTGTTGCCCGCCATCTCACGCTCTCCCTGGAGGACGTGAATATCGACCGTCGTCTGCTGATCCGCTGCGGTCGAGAAGGTTTCGCTCTTGCGCGTCGGAATGGTCGTGTTGCGGTTGATCAATCTCGTCATGACCCCGCCGAGCGTTTCGATCCCGAGCGACAGCGGTGTCACATCGAGGAGCAGCACATCGTGCACGTCACCGGCGAGAACACCACCCTGTATGGCGGCGCCGAGTGCCACGACCTCATCGGGATTCACACCGCGATGCGGCTCGCGCTGGAAGAGCTCCTTCACGATGGCCTGGACGGCGGGCATTCGCGTCGTACCACCGACGAGGATCACCTCGTCGATATCGGACGGCATCAGCTTCGCATCCTTCATAGCCGCCTTGCAGGGCTCCACCGTACGTTGCACGAGATCGTTCGTAAGGGCCTCGAACTTCGCCCGGGTGAGCTTCACATTGAGATGCTTCGGACCGGCCGCGTCGGCCGTTATGAAGGGCAGGTTGAGATCGGCCTGCGGTACGGTCGAGAGCTCGCACTTCGCCTTCTCCGCGGCTTCCTTGAGCCGCTGGAGGGCCATCGGATCCTTCGAGAGATCGATACCCTGCTCCTTCTTGAACTCCGTAACCATCCAATCGATGACCCGCTGATCGAAATCGTCCCCGCCGAGGTGTGTGTCACCGTTCGTGGCCTTCACCTCGAAGACGCTGTCACCGAGATCGAGTATCGAGATATCGAAGGTGCCGCCGCCGAGATCGAAGACGGCGATCGTCTGATCGCCCTTCTTGTCCATCCCGTACGCCAACGAAGCGGCCGTCGGCTCGTTGATGATCCGCTCCACCTCGAGTCCCGCTATCTTGCCGGCGTCCTTGGTCGCCTGCCGTTGACTGTCGTTGAAGTACGCGGGGACGGTGATGACCGCCCTCGTGACCTTCTCGCCGAGATACTTCTCCGCGGCTTCCTTGAGGTACTGGAGGACCATCGCCGAGATCTCGGGCGGAGAGTAATCCTTGCCGCCCGCACGTACGCGCGCGTCCCCGTTCGGTCCCTCGACGACCTCGAATGGAACCTCCGAAATCTCGTTCCCGACTTCCCTGTATTTACGTCCCATGAACCGCTTGATCGAGTAGACGGTATTCGTTGGATTCGTTACCGCCTGCCTCTTGGCGAGCAGCCCGACGAGCTTCTCGGAATCCTTGAAACCCACAACCGACGGGGTCGTCCTTCCCCCCTCCGGATTCGTGATTATCGTCGGCTCACCACCCTCGATCACGGCGACGCATGAGTTCGTCGTTCCCAGATCAATTCCGATTATCTTTGCCATAATTCGATACCTCTTTCATTGAATACAGTTCTCACCGTTACAGATATACTTACAAGGAATGTGCCAATGCACCGATTGGCACAACAATGTTTAAGTCGTTATATTTTAAATAGTTAAAAAGAGAGGGGCAAAGCAGTGATAACAGGCCGCTACCTGACATGCCTGCCATTTCTGCCATTGCCAGCCATAATGACATATATTGTGGATTCATTCCGTCAAATCGTTATTCTCATCTTGCTCGACTCTCATTGAAATCTCGCCACTCTCTATCCTCATGAGAACCTCGTAGCAAATCTCGAAATTACGCTTCGCGAGGTCGCCGTAGCTGTAAAAGACGCACCGGCCGCGCCGCTTGCACCTGTTCTTTTTCTGACAGTTCCTGAGCTGCTCGGCCACCCAGGACGCGAGGTACTCACCCTCGCGGACATCCCACCGCGCCTCCCCCCGCTCGATATCATGCTCATGATGGTAGGGAAACAGCTGCCTGCGCATTTCACTGATCAGTTTCTGTAAACGATCCATTCCGATTTCACCTTTTCTCGAAATGACGCCGTCGTTTTGCGTAACATATTATAATATAATATATTAAATTTGCCTCTGTTCAAGAATAATCATACTTTGCTATTGACATGTATAGGTAATATTCCCTATATTTTTAGGGGGAGTTCTTGCGATAACATTTAACGTCCGCGGGATCTCGCACACTCGCGGGCGGATGGGTTTCGTCCTCGCGAAAACGAGAACAATGCCCCTGACGTCGTATTGCAGGAACTTCCTCTTTTTATTGGTGTTTCTCCATTTCTGACACGATGCCGAGCAGCCGCTCCCGTGTGTTCATCTCGGGATGCTCGATCACAATATCGAGGAGCGTCTGTAGTATCTCCCCGATGCGCGGCCCTCCCTCGATCCCGAGCCGCTCAATGACATCCGAACCGTTGACGGCCAGATGCTCCCGCTTCAATGTCGCCTCCGATGCGAGAATACGTTCTACGCGGCCGCGCTCGGTCTCGAGATGATCCATGAGATCCCGATCGGCGCGCGAGCGCGCATCGGCCTCACATACGGCGAAAAGATCTTCGATGTTATCGACGCCGATACGGACGATGAACCGGCGCACCGCCGCATCCGACCAGTCATCGGTCATCTGGAACATGTGGTGCCGCACGAGATGTGTCACCTGCTTGGTGAATTCCCGGGGGAATTTGAACCGCTCGAGAATGCTCCCGGCGATGCCGGCGCTCTCCTCCTCGTGGCGGTAGAATACGATGCGCCCATCGATTTCGCGCTTCATCTTCTTCTTGCCGAGATCGTGGAGCAGCGCGCTCCACCGGATGAGGAGATCGGGACGCGCCGCATCACAGCTCCTTATGCTGTGCATGAAGAGATCATCGGGATGGTACTCGTTCTGCTCTATGCCGAATGTCTCATCAAGCTCGGGGAGCACGAGCCCGAGGATGCCCGTATCGTGCATGAACAGAAAGCCCTCGCTGGGCCGTTCGGCGCCGAGGAGCATCTTGTTGAGCTCTTCCCTGACACGTTCGACCGAGACGGTCGAGAGCAGCGTCATATCGCGCACCATCATCCGGCGGGTCCCCTCTTCCACCTTCAGCCCGAAACGGGCGAGAAACTGCACCCCGCGCATGATCCTGAGCGGGTCCTCGCGAAACGACCCCTCCCTGTTGACGCGCAGGATGCCGGCGGCGAGATCCCCACGCCCCCCGAGCGGATCGACCAGCCCGCCCGTCCCGAGGTGAAGGGCCATCGAGTTGATCGTGAAATCCCGGCGCACGAGGTCCTGCCCGGCGGGGATCGACGGGTCGAATGTGACATGGAAATCCCGGTGCCCCGGACCGACCGAATACTCGGTGCGGGGAAGCGAAATATCGACCGTGGCTCCGTCCGCGCCGGTGAACTTGACGACGCCGAATGACTTGCCGACGAGGTTCGACTTGCCGAGGGGGCGCAGCACTTCGATGAGCTTCTCGTAGCCGATCCCCACGGCAAGGTAGTCCTCGTCAAGCGAGTCGTAATGCTTCCCGCGCAGGAGGTCCCGCACAATGCCGCCGACGAGGTAAAGATCACACTCCCCGAGCAGCTCACGCTCCCATTCCCTCAGCGGGCGCTCGAGCCGTATCACATTGTCCGATCGCATACCATTTCAATGTAACCGACCACCGTACGGCGGTCCATTCCTTCATCTGCACGGTTCGGCACGGTCGCGGCGCGGATGAAACTCACAACGATACGTGTCAAAGAGGAATGCCGAGGGCGGGAATCGAACCCGCACGGTGCTGAGCACCAGCGGATTTTAAGTCCGCTGCGTCTACCAATTCCGCCACCCCGGCACGTACCGCCCGATTCTAAAACGAACGGAATCGATTCAGCAAGGTAAAAGCGGTTGCCCTAAAGAGGTTGTACGAACTGCGCACGGTGAAGCTGCTGATGCATCGAATGCGCTGCGCTGAGAAGCGCCGCACCATCAACCGCCGCTACCACCCCATCCGATTCTTCTCATCGGCGATCTCCTGCAACCGCCTGCGCTCCCCCGGTGTGATTCCCTGCACGCCCCGCTCATTCACCTTGTCGAGAAGACGATCCATCTCCTCCTGGAGGTCCCGCCTGCGGGATGCATCGTACCGCCGGCGCACCGATTCCTTCTTCCGCGCCAGTCTCTCCCCGATCCGCAGCAAGGCGGGGTTCCGTGCCGCGATAATGAGAAACGCGGCCATCGGGATCACGATTGCCATGACGATCCACGGATGCATCGTGGCGAGCTCCGGACGCAGCAGGAGGGCGAGAACGACTCCCGCGATGGCGCCGCCGAGATGCGCCTCGTGGCCGATGTTACCCGCACGGACACCGATGCCGAATATCGAGATCAACACGAACCCGATGCCGAACAGCCATGCGGGGATCGGAACGGGCAGAAGGAGAAACATGATCGAACTGTGCGGATACGCGACGATGCTGGCGAATACGACGCCGCTGACGGCGCCCGAGGCGCCGACGGCGCGGTAGGCGCCGTGCCCGCGATGGATATACAGTGCGAGAAGGCTCCCCGCCACGAGACTCCCGAAATAGATGAGGAGGTAACCGGCGATTCCGAACACCCGCTGCACGCCGGCGCTGAACGTGTAGAGGGCGAACATGTTGAAGATGAGATGCGGCCAGTTGGCGTGGAGAAAGGCGGAACTGACGATCCGCACCGGCTCCCGGTACGAGACGATGCGCTCGATGTGAAAGATGTACCGCTCGAAAAAGGCCCTATCGGAAAATCCACGGTACGAGAGATAGCCGTTGGCGGCTATGATGAGAATCGACACTATCTCGCCGGGCCCGAAGATACCGTTCATGACGATCAATCATTGCGGCATCGAAGAACCGTGCCGTTGTATCCGCCTACGAATATATCGCCTTCCGTATCTCCCCGCACGCAGCGGAGCAGATTTCGCGTGCCGGATTCCAAAACATTCCATTCGGATCCGTTGTAATGAACAATGACACCAACGTTGCCGACCGCAAAAACGTTTCGTGATGTCGTTCCCCATATGTCGTACAGGTTCTGCGTCGTTCCGCTGTCGAATGCCCCCCATTCCTCGCCGTCGTAGTGGAGTATGTACCCTTCACGGCCCGCGACGAAGATGCTGCTCGCCGACGTCCCCCAGATCCCGTACAGGTGCTTTCCGGTCCCACTTTCCATCTCATTCCACGCGGAGCCGTCGTAGTGCAGCACGATTCCCCAGTAGCCGACGGCATAGACATCGTTCGCGGAGCTGCCCCAGACATCGTACAGGCCGTTCGCCGTGCCACTCGTCATCAAGCTCCAATTCGAGCCATCGTAGTGCACGATCGTTCCGTTCTCGCCGACGGCGAATATATCGCCGCCGGAGCTTCCCCATATGCTCCAGAACCTCCAGGACGTGGTTCCCGGCATCACGCTCCAGCTTGTACCGTTGAACTGGAGAATGGTGCCGTGGTCCCCCACCGCATATATGTTGCTGCTGGAATTGCCCCATAGATTGAACAGATCCGACGCGGTGCCGCTGGTCATCGCCTGCCAGCCGCTCCCATCGTACGAGAGAACCGTGCCCGTCGATCCGACGGCGAGGACATCGCCCCCCACCGCGCCCCAGACGGCGTTGATGTGCGCAGTGGTGCCGTAAAGCATCTCGCTCCAGCCGCTCCCGTCGTTGTGCCACACGGCTCCGGCATCGCCGACGGCGACGATATCGCTTTCGCCGAATCCCCAAAGACCCCGTACGGCCCTCGAGGACGGGCCGATCGTTACCATCCAGTCGATTCCGTCATAATGGAGTATCGAACCGCCCACCATCGCCGCATACACATCGTTCCCCGAGCTGCCCCAGATGTCGTTGATATCACCGGCGGTACCGCTGGTCATCGCCGACCAGTCGCTCCCGTCATAATGGAGAACCGTGCCGCCGTCCCCTCCGGCGAAGATATCGGTCTCCGAGCTCCCCCAGATACAGTTGAGATCGGCGGTTGTGCCGCTCGTGACGGCCTCCCACGCGCTCCCGTCATAATGGAGAATGGTGCCGTCCCGGCCGGCGGCGTATACGTTCCCCGGCGATGTGCCCCATACATCCGACAGAACCGCCGCGGTCCCGCTCGTCATACCGCTCCAGAACGTTCCTTCGTAGTGCACTATCGTTCCACCGGCGCCGACGGCGAAGATATCGTGATCGGAGCTGCCCCAGATACCCGTGAGCTCCTGGGAGGTCCCGGTCGCATCCATATACCATGCCGTACCGTTGTAGTGCACCACCGTGCCGTTCCCCGTCGCCACGAACACGTTATCACCCGAACTCCCCCACACGGCGTTCAGATCACTCCCCACCCCGCTCCGCATCGAACGCCAGCTCCCTCCATCGTAATGGAGAATCTCCCCGTTCCGGCCGACCACGAAAAGATCGTTTGCGGAGCCGCCCCACACGGCAGCGCAGAACATGCCCGTCACCTGTACATCCCACACGTACTGATCGCCGTTGGGTACCGGTTTGTAGATCTCGTCCTCACTGCACGAGGAGACGATCGAAACGACCAGCGCAGCAACGACCAGGCATCGAACATATGACGGGATTATATGAAAAGACATCCTGACACCTCCATCCCCTTCATTTCCTCAATTGACGTACAAATGAACCGTGGAAAAAATATGGAGGCGGCAACCGGATTCGAACCGGTGATAACGGTTTTGCAGACCGTCGCCTTAGCCACTTGGCTATGCCGCCTCTAAGAGTGTATTGGAGCGGGAAACGGGACTCGAACCCGCGACATCAACCTTGGCAAGGTTGCGCTCTACCAGCTGAGCTATTCCCGCTCCGGTATTCAACGTATCTGTCTTTAAAGTATAATTTTAAGGTCACCGCCTTGTCAACCCCATTCCACAGGAGCGCGTGCGATACTCCGCCGTTATATGGCACACAAGGCGCTTCCCCGGTCCCTACCGGCATCTACACGCCCACCCCGACAGTACCGTGGGCCCGCCGGTACAGCTTCATGTAATCCTTCGCCGATCGCATCCAGGAATGATCTTCGCGCATGATGCGCTTTCGGACCTTGTCGACGACTCCGTTGCTGCGGTAGAACGACACGGCGCGTTCGACCGTCGATGCGAGGGCCTCGGGCTCGTACTCATCGAAGGTGAATCCGTTCCCCCGCCCCCCTTTCGGTGTCAGATCGGTGATCGTGTCCTTGAGCCCCCCCGTCGCCCGCACGATCGGAATCGTGCCGTAGCGGAGGCTGTACATCTGGTTGAGCCCGCAGGGTTCGTACCGGGATGGCATCAGGAAAAAATCACTTCCCGCCTCGATCAGGTGGGCGAGACCGTTGTTGAACTCGAGCTTGAGACCGAACCGCTCGGGGTACCGCGCGGCGAGTTTCGTATAGCTGTCGTGATATTCCTGCTGTCCCGTACCGAGAATCACGAGGTACAGGTCCAGCTTCATGAGCCGGTCGAACGCCTCGGAGAGTATATCGAACCCCTTCTGGTCGACGAGTCGCGATACCATGCCGATCACCGGCACGCCGCCGCGCGCGGGAAGATTGTATTCCTCGAGCAGCGCGGTGCGGTTCTTCGCCTTTCCCGCGAGATCGTCCAGGGAGAAGGTGAAAGGAAGGAGCCGGTCCGTCGAGGGATCCCACGCCGCGAGATCGATACCGTTCAGAATGCCGATGACATCATTCCGGCGCGACCGCAGTATACCCTCCATGCCGTACCCGTACTCCTCCGATGACATGATCTCCTCGGCGTACGTTTCGCTCACCGTGCTGATCAGGCCGGCGTAGGAAAGGCCGATCTTCATGACGTTCACCTTGCCCCAGTACTCGAAGGGGTTGAGCGGTGTGAAGAGGGCGGGATCGAATCCCGCCTTGGTGACGAATTCGCGCTCGAACGTCCCCTGGTACGCGAGGTTGTGCACACTGAATACCGTGCCGGTATCCCTGAAATGCGGATCGTCGCCCTCCTCGAGAACGAGGTACGCCGGTATCAGGCCGGTGTGAAAATCGTTGCAGTGAATGACATCGGGAAACAGGTCGCACGCCTTGATCGACTCGATAACCGCCCGGTTGAAGAAGATGGTTCTCTCGTCCTCGTCCTCGAACGCCTCCCCCGTATCGGGAACGGTGTAGATTCCGTCCCGCCCGTAGAAATTCTCGTTTTCGACAAAGAGGACTGTGATGCCGGTGCCCGGCTTTGTGGCCGAGTACACGCGAAACGGCTCCGTCCTCTCACCCACGGTCACGGCACCCGGCGGAACGTTCGCTTCCGGTTCGATGTGGAATGTACGACGATCGATGGATGAATAGAGCGGCGTTATGATCGTCACGTCGCACCCGAGTTTCTCGAGCTCGTCGGGGAGCGCACCCATTACATCGGCGAGGCCGCCGACCTTTGAGTACGGGACGATCTCGGTTGTGACGATCACGATTTTCAGGGAGCGTTTCTTCATACCCTCACTTCCGTTTCTGTTCCGTTACATTTTCTCATTGCTGTTGCTCGATGGAGCGGAGAACCTCGGCGGCTTCCTCGGGGGGCGTCGGATTGATGTAGAATCCGCTCCCCCATTCGAATCCGGCCACCCTGGTCAGTTTCGGCATGATCTCGATGTGCCAGTGGTAATACTCGAGATCCGGTGTCTTGCAGGGCGCCGTGTGTATGATGAAGTTGAACGGGGGACGGTCGAGAGCGGCGTCGAGCCGGAGAAGCACCGTCTTCATGATATCGGACAGATGGGTGAACCATTCCGCCGTCGTCTTCTCGAACGAGGATACGTGCTTGATCGGGAGCACCCAGGTTTCGAAGGGAAAGCGCGATGCGTATGGCGCGATCGCGACAAAGTAATCATTGGTATAGATGACCCGTTTCGAGATCTCGAATTCCTGCTTGATGATGTCGCAGAATATGCATCTCTCCTTGAGTTGGTAATGTAATTTTGCGCCGTCGATCTCCTCGATCGCCCGCTTCGGTATGATCGGGGTCGCGATGATCTGCATGTGCGAATGCTCGAGTGATGCTCCGGCCTCCTCTCCCCAGTTCTTGAAGATCAGGATGTATCGGAACCGCGAGTCCTTGTTGAGATCGATGCTCCTGTCGCGAAGCGCCCAGAAGATGCTCTCGATATGCTCCCTGGAGAGATACATGAGGTTCTTGAGATGATCGGGGGACTCGATGAGGACCTCGTGGGCGCCGACACCGCGCATCATGTCGTAACTACCGTCCCCCCGCTTGTCCAGATCGCCCTCGATCTGAAGGGCGGGAAACTTGTTCGGCACGACGCGCACCTTCCAGCCAGGCGTATTGGGCGAGGTCAACGGATTGCGGTAGGCAAGAACCTCGGGGGGCGTTTTATCCTCGTTCCCCTCGCAGAAGGGACAGAATCCGCCCTTCGGGGGACGCTTTTCAAGCTTGAAATCGATCGGCCGCTTTCCCCGCTCCGTCGATATGATCACCCATCTTCCGATAACCGGATCCTTGCGTAATTCAGGCATCTGATGTCATTCTCCTCCCGATAGAAGCGGTGTGTCACCGACGTACCGTTGTCTGGACGATCCAGCAGTCGGGATACAGCTCGATGAGCCTCGCGCGCGCCGTGGCCGCGGCTTCCCGGCTGGGAAAATTCCCCACCCGCACCTTGTACAGACCGCCCTCGTACTCGACGTACGCCGCATACCCCGTCTGTGCTATAGCGGCGTCCCTCATCGATGCGGCCTTGGCAAGTTCTCCCGAGGCGAACACCTGTATCCGGTAACCGAGATCGTGGCCGGACCCGGTCGTTTCATCGATCGTCATCTCTTCAACGGAAATGGTGTCGCGTACGAGTGGTTCTATATCCTGCTCGAGATCGTCCGGATCGGCGGGCAGTTCCTCCGGTTCCATCTCTTCCTCGAGGTCGTAAACGGCGGGGGCCTGCTCATCGCCCGGCAGATCCTCGAGTGGTACGACGCGCTCCGGTTGTTCGGCCTCGCGATCGATCTCCGTCTCGACGCCGTTCCGTACGGCGGGCTGCGTGCAGCTCATAAACACAAAAAGAAGGCAACATGCCGCGAGAATCGCCGCAGGCCTTCCCGCGTATCTTCTTCCGTTCATGCGTACCCACCCCCCATCAAACAAATGCACGAACTTCGCCCCTAATTAGCAGAAAAAGCGCAGCAGTGTCAATAGAAATTGGCCGATACCACCGGCCGCCGCTGCCGCCGCCGCGGCCTATGTATGTCCCGGCCGGCCGGCCGTAAGCCGTTGATACAGATGCTCGATCCGATCGGCGATGCGATCCCAGGAGTACTCCCGCTCGACCCTCTCGCGGCCCTTCATCCCCCGCCTCTCCCGCTCAGCGCCGTCCATACGGAGCATCTCCCGTAAGGCCCTCGCGAGATCATCCTCGTTTCCCCTCTCGAAGGTGGCCGCGATACCCTCCGACACCTCGAGGTTCTCGGGAATATCGCTGACCAGAACGGGACACCCGCTGCCCATCGCCTCGAGGAGCGAGATGGACAGGCCCTCGACGAGGGACGGCAGGACATAGAACGAACAATGGGCGTACAGCTCATCGAGCAGCGGCCCCGATATATATCCGGGGAAAAGCACCCGCTCATCGGCGAGTTGGTGGAGCCGCGCGGCATAGGCCTCCTCGAAGCGCGCATCCCCGGCGATCACCAGCTTCATGTCCGTCTCGACACGCCGGAATGCCTGTATGAGCGTGTGAAATCCCTTTTCCACGATGAAACGGCCGACGGTCAGGATGTACCCGCCGCTCTCGATACCGAAGCGCCCGGCCTCGCCGAACGGGATGGGATCCGCGGTGTTCGTCCCGTTCGGTATGTACTGGATCTCACATCCGTAGCGTGATTCGAGATCCCGCGCCATCAACCGCGATACGGCGATGACCGCATCACAATGGCGGACGGCCGTCCGCTCGCCCCTCCGGAGCAGGTACCGGGCCGCCGGACCCCATTTGCGCTGCCGGTAATCGGGCGCATGGATGGTCGCCACCGTCACCGTACCGAGCATCGACGGTATCCAGCTGAAGAGGGAGGGACCGATTCCGTGGTAATGGACCAGGTCGTACCGGCCGAACAGGGTCGTCAAGGTGGCGGTCAACGAATTCGTCGCGGTATCGAGATTCTTCGTGGGAATGGAGGGAAGGAGGCGCACCCGCATGCCCCGGTACACCCCGCTCGCGCTGAAGGGCCTGCGTCCGAATACGACGACCTCGTGCCCCCTCGCCGCGAGCCGCCCGCCGATCTCTTCCACGTGCCGTTCGATACCGCCGAACGACGCGGGCAACCCCTTGGAGCCGATCATTGCAATTTTCAAACGCTTCTCGTGTGTCATCGGAGACTCGCGTGTGGTATTGGCTATGTCAGGGCGTTACCCCTGCCGATCGCGATCCGCCCCCAGTTTCGCAGTATCCAACCGGCAGGTCTCGCGGGATTCCGTAACATCGATGTTCGCGCCGTGCAGATCATCCAGCAGGGTTCGCAGCACGCGTCGACCGCTTCGCGGACCCGGCGGGCGCTATCGCCGCGCCATATCTCATCGAATGAGTGTTGCGTGATATCGCCGATCTCCCTGTTCAGGGTCAGGCATGGATAGATCTTTCCCGCGGGATCCATGAAAAATGAATCACGCCCGGCGCGGCATCCGAGCGCCCGCTCCCCGTGCATGTTGTACCGGACGACCCCCGCGTAGAAGTATGCACGAAGCCACCGCTTCGGGCTGAAACTGAGAAGTTCCTTCCGGATTACATACTGCAGCTCCCGTTCCAGCGCGGCCGGCGCGACGCGCTGGTTGTCCTCGGTGGAGAAATAAAACTCCGAGTTCTGCGCGACGGAGGTCGTGAACTGGTAGCCGAATTGCCGCGAGAGATCGTAGACCGCACCGAGATGCTCGACGTTGTCGCTCTGTGCCGTGAATGCGACGCGGACGTTGCGGTACCCGATCTGTTTCAACTGCTTCAGTGTCTCGAGCGCCTTGTCGAATCCTCCCGTCACCCCCCTGATCCGATCGTGCACCTCCCCGATGCCGTCGATCGAAACGGCGAGCCCGACCCGGCGTCCGATCTTCATCAATTCCGGCGCAGCGTGTATGATCCGCCGCCGCTGAAATCCATTCGTCGAGACCACGATGCGGGGATGCCGGCAGTGCTCGTATATGACGCGCACGAGCTCGACGATATCCCCGCGCAGGAACGGCTCACCGCCCGTTATGTTGACATCCCGAAGCGTCCGGGGAAGCCGCCGGTACTCGCCGGGCGCCAGCTCCGTGCCGGGCGCCAGCTTCCATATGTTGCACATGTTGCAGCGGGAATCACACGCGTAGGTGACGGCGATAACCGCATCGATCGGCAGGCTCATGCGACTCCTTTCGCTCCGCCGCCCTGTAGGGTTCGAAACAGCGCCGCGTACTCCGCGACCATGCGGGCCTCGGAGAATTCCGATACCACCCGCTCGCGGGCCCGTTTTCCCATCCCGTCCCGCAGCACGGTGTCCCGGCCGAGGTCGAGCAACGCTTCCGCCAGCGCCCCGACATCCCCCGGCGGTATCATCAGCCCCTCGCGGCCGTCCGTGATCATCTCCGGTATCGAGCCGACGGCCGTTACGACCACCGGAATCCCGCACGCCATCGCCTCGAGCACCGAGAGGGGAAACGTTTCGACGATCGGGTGCGAGCACAACACCGACACATCCGAAGCTGCGAGGATCGCGGGAATATCGTCGCGCGCGCCCATGAACCTGACCGCATTCCCCAGCGCCAGCTCCCGGGCGAGACCGTGCAATTCCCCTGCCTCTTTTCCGTCGCCCACCACCAAAAAAACGCCCCTCCCTCCCCTCGAACGGAATTCCGCCGCAGCGCGGAGAAACATCTCATGGTTCTTCTCGGGGCGGAGCGCCGCCACGATCGCCACAACGAAATCGTACGGTGCGAGATCGAGCGATTCCCGTACGAGATCGCGCTCGCGGCGCGATCCCACCGGTTTGAAACGCCCGGCATCAACCCCGTTATTGATTACGGCTACCCGTGACGGCTCGATCCCTCCCTGCCGCGTTATATAATCGGCGTGTGCCGCGGAGAGAGCCACCACACGATCGTACATCGGCAACACCAACCGGTCGGTGCGAGTGAAGGATCCCTCCTTCCCCCACAATCCCGTCGAATGAACGGGGGTGACGCGCCATCGGACACCGGCCGCGCGAGAGGCCAGTCCCCCCCAGAAGAGGGCATCGTGGTGATCCAGCGCATAGAGAATCGAACCACGCTCACCGCGAAAAAGCCGGTACAGCCGGAAAAACGCGCCCGGATCGTGCCGTGAGCGCATCAGGCCGAAGTGTACCCGAACACCCCGGGCCGACAGTTCTTGCCCGATACCGCCGGGCCCGCGCAGGCACAGGATATGCGGGGTGAAACCATGATCGGGCAATCCGAGCGCGAGGGCCCTCACCACCTTCTCGGCGCCACCCAGCACGAGTGTCGATGCGAGAATGAAAACGGTGTAGTGTTTCGCGGGAGAAGCCATTGCACGGGCCCTCAGAGATAGGGTGCATCCCTCCGCCCCGTCTTGCACCGGAGTTCCTCGATGCTCCCCGCCACACGAGCCGGATTCCCGTACGCAACCACGCCGGACGGAAGATCCCTGGTGACGACCGATCCGCTGCCGACGAGCGTTCTCTCACCGATCTCGACGTAGGGGAGTATCGTCACATTGACGCCGATACGGCATTCCCGGCGGAGCACCGGACCCCGCATGCAATCCCTCGAATCGGGACATCCCGGATGAATATCGTTCGCGATGGTCACACCGGGGGCCATGAATACACCGTCCTCGATCACGGTGAACTGTGCAATGTATATGTTGCAGTGGATCTTGACGTTGTCGCCGATCGTGCACCCGTAGTCGATCACGGAGTTGTTCCAGATGGAGAAATGCTCCCCGATCGTGTTCTCCTCCCTGATAACGACATTGTGCCCCGTTTCCAGGTGGCCGCCGATGATGGAGCCCGCGTACAGTACCGAGCCGCTCCGTATGCGCGCCTCGGGACCGATCGTCAACTCTTCGCTGACACCGCGCCGCGGTGAGAGGTATCCCACTATCGCTTCGGGATCGATGATTGCATTCCGTCCGAGCTTCACCGTTCCCAGTCTGCGCGGTGAGTCACCGGTACCCATAATCCACACCTCACAGACGGGGATAATCGATTTCCATCTCCGCCCCGTTACTCCCCATGGAGCCGTCGGCGGCCTCGAGCGAGAGGAGCACTTCCAGTCCGTGGATGCCGCCGCTCCGGGGCATCACGGTGTCCCTGATGCAGTCGATGAAATGCTGGCACTCTATCTTGAGTGGTTCGGCATCATCGAGCTTCGGGATGGAGATGTCACCGTATCGGTACGAAAGCTGGAACTCACCGAAGGTATCGTAGTGCGGCTGGACCGTTACTCCTTTATCGTAGATGCGTATCTTCTCGAGGCTGGAGACGTCATCGTAGACAAGCATTTTCTTGCTGCCGACGACCGTCGTCTTTCGAATCTTGTTGGGATTCAGCCAGGAAACCTGAATGTTCGCAAGGATGGAATCGGGATACCGGAGCGTGATGAATGCAACATCCTGAATGTCCGGACGAATGTAGGAATGTCCGACCGTCGAGACCGCTACCGGGCGCGAATCGAGGATGTAGTTCAGGATCGACACGTCGTGCGGCGCCAGATCCCAGATAACGTTTATATCTTCCTGGAAAAGACCGAGATTCACCCGTGAGGTGGAGATATAATAGATGTCCCCCAGCTCACCCGACCGAATGAGGTCCTTTATCTTGTTGACCGCCGCCGTGTAGACGAAGGTGTGACCGACCATCAGGGTCCGCCCCTTTTCCTTCGCGAGCTTGATCAACTCGACTCCCTCACCGACAGAACCGGCAAGCGGTTTTTCTACGAATACGTGCTTTCCGTTGTTGAGAGCCTCCTTGGAGATCGGGAAGTGAGAAGACACCGGTGTGGCAATGACGACGGCGTCGATCCCGGGATCCGTGATAACGGTTCTGAAATCGGTCGTCGTATTGATAGAAGGATACAGCGTCTTCATGTGATTGAGCCGATCCTGAGAAAGATCGGCACACGTCTTTACCTTGGAGTCCTTGAGACTTATGAAGTTTCTGATGAGGTTGGGACCCCAGTAGCCGCAACCGATAACACCGACTGTTAGCAACGTTCCTCCATCCGTTAAAATCCGCCGGTCCCCACCAGCATAACCGGTATGGTTTGCAGCATGATCTTGGTATCGAGCCGCAGGGACCAGTTTTCAATGTAGTACAGATCCAGCATGACCATTTCGTGAAACGGCACGCTGCTTCTCCCGCTCACCTGCCAGAGCCCCGTGAGTCCCGGCTTGACCGTCAGGCGCAATTTGTGCCAGTCCTCGTAAAACTCGTACTCGTACGCCAGCGGCGGCCGGGGCCCGACGATCGACATCTCTCCCTTGAGAATATTGATGAACTGCGGTATCTCATCGAGACTCGTTCTCCGCAGGAAATTGCCGACCGCCGTTATGCGCGGGTCGTCCTTCAGCTTATACGTTGAAGATCCCTCTCCGTCAAGTGCGGAATTCGGCAGTTGGCCTTGAATGAAGTTGCGGGTGAATTCGCGATGGAGGCTGTCATCGCAGTCGGTCTTCATGGTGCGGAACTTGTAGAGAGTAAAGATATTCCCATGCTCTCCGATTCGTTCCTGCGTGAAAAAAACGGGTCCTCGGGATGTGAGCTTAATCAGCAAAGCGACGGCGAACAGGAATGGAAAACCGATAACAAGCACAGAAAGAGAAATGGATGCATCGATAAAGCGCTTGAGGAATCTCTCGCACCCGTTTCTCTCCCGTACCGTAATCCGAGGCGTTCCCGAATCGCTCTCCGCAAGATGCCGAGCCTTATGTGCGCTGTCCAGGGCTAACGAGTTCTTTCTCATTGCAATGCTGTCCTGCCTCATGGACTCGTATAACATATGCCGTTAACCGTTAGCCTATATGCTCCTCCCTTGTTGAACCGTTACTCCGTGGTCTCAACGTTGCAAAGCACTTCACAGACCCGATCCACGGCCTCCTCTCCGAGCTCCGGGAACATCGGAAGGGAGATGAGCCCCTTCATCAGGCGCTCGGCCACCGGGTATCCCCCGTTACCGGCTCCCAGGCCAGAGAATGCGGGCTGCAGATGAACCGGGGTGGGGTAGTGTTCCCCCCACCCGATGCCGGCATCCGATAGTGCCTTGCCTACTGCTTCCTTGTCCGTGCACCATATCGTGAAGAGATGGTACACATGCCTGCACTCAGGCCGTTCAATCGGCACTCTGTAT
The DNA here is from genome assembly GCA_035529435.1 of Patescibacteria group bacterium. Taxonomy (GTDB): domain Bacteria; phylum Krumholzibacteriota; class Krumholzibacteriia; order Krumholzibacteriales; family Krumholzibacteriaceae; genus DATKWS01. The sequence goes on along the minus strand of DATKWS010000102.1, from coordinate 7,562 downwards.
CCGGAACCGTCGAGATTCTCCCGGTACCGCCCGGCAAGGGCCCTGCGCTTCTCGTTCCACTCATCGAGATAACGCAATTTGACACGCAGGACGGCCGCCTGGAGAGAATGGAGACGGTCATTGTATCCGATTTCGGTATGTATATTCTTGGAAAACTGGGCGTGGTGCCGCAGTGCCTTCACACTCTTTATGATCTCCTCGTCGTTGCTCGTCACGGCTCCCCCCTCGCCGAACGAACCGAGATTCTTGCTCGGGTAGAACGAGAAGGCCGCGGCGTGTCCAAGCGATCCGGATTTTCTGCCTTTGTAGGTGGCGCCGTGCGACTGGCAGGCGTCCTCGATCACGACGAAATTATGCTTCCCGGCCAATTCCATGAGTGGATCCATGTCACAACACTGCCCGAACAGGTTGACAGGCAATACAGCCCGCGTACACGGTGTTACGGCGGCTTCCACCCGAGCGGGATCGATCAGGTGGGTATCCTCCTCGACATCGACAAGAACCGGCTTCGCACCCGTCATCGCGATCGCTTCGACCGTCGCTATGAAGGTGTTGGGAACGGTTATTACCTCGTCCCCCGGGCCGATCCCGTAACCTTGTAGTATCAGATGCAGTGCCGATGTGCCCGAGCTCACTCCCGCACAGTGACGCGCATCACAATAGGCGGCGAACTCCTCCTCGAAGCTCGCCACCTCGGGCCCCAGCACAAAGGCGGTACCGTCTATAACTCGCGCTATCGCCTCATCAATCTCCGCCCGGATCTTCTTGGTACCCTCACGAAGATTAAAAAACGGAATTTTATCCATACATTCGCGCTCCCAATGTTCCCCCTAACACACTTAAAATTATAGCATGTCTCTAAAAAATATTCTACCCCCTATTTTCACGCCACTTATGCGGCGGTTTGCCGCGCGTAACCGGTGCGCACGCACCTTTTTGGTTGTCACGAGGGCGCAGAAATCCCATAATTACTCATTCGGTAAGGTTTTTGCATTCAGGGAGATACCATGAAGATACTCCTTGCCAGTGAAGAGCTGACCGCACAGCCGGAAGAGGGACTTCTCGTCTTCACGATGCACCTCTGCCGGTATCTCGACTCACTTGGCGAACTCACCGTTTTACATGCACTTGGGGATCCCGAGGAGCATCTGCGCTCGCTGCGGATCCTCTCGCCCAAGGTACTCATGACCGATCGACTGGTACGGTTCCTCCGGAAGGAACGGTTCGATGTCGTGTTGTATATCCCATCATCCGGTCTGACCGGATTCGGGCTCGGAAGGAGTCTCCTGCTGAGATATATCGCGCGTTCACCCACTATTCTGATCGCGCTCCAGGAGCGGCCGGTCGGCGCCCTGCACCGCATCGTCGCATTGATGGGACATCCGGAACTGATCCTGTCGCCCGTCAAGGGATTGAGTGCGCACCTCGCCCGTCTGGGGTTCGATACCGGATTCATCATGCCGGGATATGACCGGAACCTCTTCCGGCCCGTCGATCCGGACGTGAAGCGGAGCCTCAGGGTACAATACGGCCTCCCCCTGGACCGGTATATCGTTCTTCACGTGGGGCATGTCCGGGAAACCCGTAACATGCAGGCCTTCCTGCGGTACCGCGAATGGGGTGAGAACATCCAGCCCGTTATCAAGGCGGGCGAGCAGGATCCGGCATGGCGTGACCGGCTCCGCAGGGCGGGGATCATCGTGATAGACGAATATATCGCGGGGGTGCACGAGATCTACCAGGCGGCGGATTGCTACCTCTTCCCCGTCTCGTGCCCGACCGGAGCACTCGAATTCCCCCTCTCGGTGATCGAGGCCGCCGCATGCAACCTCCCCGTTCTTACGACGCGGTTCGGTGCCCTCCCTGATGTCATACCGGAGGGAAACGGCATTCTGTACTTCGAAAATGTTTCGGATATACCTCGTTATTTATTGAAAATAAAAGAATTGAAAGTCAATACGTCAAAGGTCGTGCGGGAGCTTTCGTGGGAATCGGTGTTCGGTAGGTACCTCGCGCCGCATCTCGAGGGCATGGCGCTCATGGACGGGAAGTGACGGACGATGAGCGATCTGTTCAGACCGGGAAGAATCCCGCGGGGACGATTGCTCGTTCTCTGTGGTCTTGACGGCTCGGGCAAATCCACACAGGCCGAACTCCTCGCGAAGCGCCTCCGTGGCGAGGGATACGATGTCGCCACGGTGTGGAGCCGCTGGGAGCCGTCGCTGAGTGCACCGTTGATCCGTATCGCGAAGAGACGAATCAGTTCCCGGCCTGACGCGGCGACTGCCGATTACACGCACTTCACCGCCGCCAAACGTCGGACGATGCGAAGCCCATGGAAGCGGATGCTCTGGCAGCTCATGGTATGGAGCGAGTACGCGGTCCAGATCAACTACCGGCTGATGCCCCACATGCTCCGGCGGTGGGGCGTCATATGCGACCGGTATGTCTACGACACACTGATCGATATCGCGATCAATTTCTCCGTGAATCCCGGAGAGATCGATTCTCTGTGCGCTCATCCCCTGCTCGCACTCTTTCCCACACCGCGCCAGGTGGTGTACATCGATATCGACCCCGAAACGGGCGCCGTTCGAAAGGCCGACGGCACGCCGGCCGAATACCTTGCCGACCGACGCGAATACTACCTCTCCATGGCCCGGCTTCTGGGCGCCGCGATCATCGACGGCGGCGATACGGTCGAAGGTGTCGCCGAAGCGATCTGGGAAGCGACCGGCGGCTGGCGGCGCAGCCTTTCCCGCGGGACCCGGGGGCCGGATGGGGGGGAAACACGATGAGCAGGGTGATCGTACTGGGTGTCGATGGCTTGGACTGGCCCCTCCTCGAAGAGCTGATGCCGGAGTTGCCCGCGATTCGTTCCATCGCGGAACGGGGATACGCCGGCGAGATGACCTCCATCTTTCCCCCCGACAGCATTCCGTCATGGGTGAGCATCTTTACCGGACTCGATCCGAGCGAGCATGGAATACTCGAAACGATCGATTATTTCAAGAAGGGCGCCGCGCAGTTCTCGGTGAACACCGAAGCCTTCCGCGGCAGGACGTTCTGGGACCGCGCCGGCGAGCTCGGCAAACGGGTCATCATCGTCAATCCGCTCCTCGCCTATCCCCCGTGGAGCGTCAACGGCATCATGGCGACAGGACCGGTATTCATCTCGGGAGAGACCCGTGTTTACCCGGAATCACTGGCGCGGGAGTTCCGGCTCCCCCCGCTCGGTGGAATCGTCGATTTTCCCGAAAAGCACGAGCTCGGCGCGTTCGCGCGCAGGACGCACGAGGAATCCGAGCGCATGCTCGATTTCACGTTGAACCTCATGCGGTCGCGCCCGTGGGATCTCGTGTTTCTCTCCCTCCTCACGATGGACCGCATCTTTCACTTCTTCTGGCGGTATTTCGATCTCGACGACCCGACCCATCCCGCGGACAACGAGCATGCCGACGTGATCCGGCGGTTTCACCTCTTCATCGACTCGTGTGTCGCGCGGCTCCTCGACGCGGCCGGCGACGATTGCATCATCATGATCGTCAGCGATCACGGTCACCACCGCCGCCCCACCCTCCTCTTCAATCTCAACCAGCTGCTGCTCCGGCACGGACTGCTCAGGAGCCGCATCGGCGGACCGCGGTTGCTCAGCCCACGCTATCATCTCGAGCGCACCAAGAATCTGATACTCGAAACGCTTCATCGCCTCGACCTCGAGGATCTCGCCTATCGATTCGCCCGCCTGTTCCCCTGGACGAGAAGGATGAAGAAACGGGATTTCATGACCGATCCGGCGTCCAATCTCGCGACGGCCTCGGATTTCGGCGGGACCAACCCGTTCGGCGGCGTCGATATTTCGCGTGAACGCTGCGCGGCGGACGGTATCGAGTACGAGGATCTGCGCGATCGGGTCATTGCCCTGCTCCTCCAAACCAAGGATGCAAGCGGCGCGCCGGTATTCCTCTGGGCAAAGCGGCGCGAGGAGCTCTACACGGGTCCGCACATAGGGAAATATCCCGACGTGCTGTACGAGATGAAACCGCAGTACGGCACCAGCTGGTCGCTGCATGTGCCGCTCGTGACGGTCAATCCGCGCCACCGCAAGATATCGGGCGGACACCGCGCCAACAGCGTCCTCGTAACCGGCCCGCTTGACGACTGGAAGATCCGGCCGGAGCGGATAACCCCCCTCAACCTCGCCGGTACCGTGCTGACGGTGCTCGCCGGCGGGGACGATCGGTCCGCCGGCCGGCCGATCCCGGGCGGGGCCGGGCGTTTGCCGTTCCTCGAGCGAAGCGAACCCACAAACCGTTGACAGTGCGCTCTCATTCCGTGTACAGTACTGCTGTTCATATCCGGCATTGCACACGTGCACGCGATGGAGGATCCTGGAATGATCGAAGGCGTAAAGGTCAAAAAATTGAAGGTGATTCCCGACGAACGGGGACGGCTCATGGAGATGGTACGGGCGGACGACGAGGATTTCACCCGGTTCGGGCAGGTCTACATGACAACCGCATACCCCGGCGTCGTGAAGGGGTGGCATCACCACGAGAAGCAGTACGATAACATGGTCGTCGTGAGCGGGATGATGAAGATCGCCCTGTACGACCGGCGCACGGACTCGAAAACACACGGCGAGGTGAATGAATTCTTCGCCGGCCCGCACAATCCCCTGAGAATAACGATTCCGCCGGGCGTCTGCCATGGCTTCAAATGCATCAGCGCGGAGGAAGCGATGGTGATCAATACGGTATCGGAACCGTACGACTACAAGCGGCCCGACGAGTTCCGGATCCATCCCTACGACAATGACGTACCGTACGATTGGAATCGCAGAGACGGATAGTACAGGCGAGAGGAGAAATCATTGGATCGAGTATACGTGACCGGAGCGAAGGGCATGCTCGGCCAGGCGCTGGTGCCGATATTCAGTGAGCGCTACGAGGTCTTCCCCACCGATCTGGAAGAATGCGATGTCCGGAACATCGACCTCGTCAAAAACGAGATATGTTCGTGCAATCCGAGATTCGTGCTCCATCTCGCCGCGATGACGGACGTGGACGCCTGCGAGAAGAACCCGGACGAGGCGTACCGTACCAATACGATCGGCACGAGAAACGTCGCTCTCGCCTGCCAAAATTGCGATGCCACGATAATCTACATCAACACGGGAAGCGTGTACGACGGGTACAAGGCGACGCCGTACATCGAATTCGATACCCCCAATCCCCAGAGCATCTACGCCAAATCGAAATACCATGGCGAAATCATCGTGCGCGACCTGCTCACGAAGTTTTACATCTTCTACGCCGGTTGGATGTTCGGCGGGGGTCCCGATGACAAGAAATTCGTCGCGAAGATCATAGATCTGGCGCGGGAGAGAGACGTGCTCCCCGTCGTCAACGACAAGTTCGGCTCGCCTACATTTACCGTCGATCTCTCCCGCGCCGCTTTCGATTTCATCGAATCCGGCCTGTACGGCAAGTACCACTGTGTCAACGAGGGATGTGTGAGCCGCTTCGAGGTGGCGGAGGAAATCGTACGGATCGCCGGTATCAAGAACTGCCGTCTCGTTCCGGTCTCATCGGCCGAATTCCCCCTCCCCGCACCCCGCCCCCGGATGGAGGCGATGCGGAATTACCACTTCGAGTTACTCGGCCTGCACCTGCTGCGGGAATGGCGTGAAGCGCTCGAGGAATACATCCGTACCACGCTCATGTGAGCGGATCGGAACACCCCGCACGCACGCCGGCGAGGCGCCCGGCGGGGCTTCCCCCGGGAACATGCGTAAAAACCACGTGCCGGCGCCGATCAGCCGGCATTGTTCGCGCCGGTCTCGGCGACGAGGTTGCTGGCACGGAGCAGCGACTCGAATGTGCCTGCGTCGGTCCACCACCCCTCGAGCACAGTCCATGTGAGCTCACCCCTCTCGATGTACGCGTTGTTGACATCGGTGATCTCGAGTTCGCCGCGCTCCGACGGCTTCAGTTTCTTGATGATCTCGAACACATACTGGTCGTACATGTATATGCCGACCACCGCGTAGAGGGACCGGGGCGCTTTCGGTTTTTCCTCTATCTTGACGACCTTGTCGCCGTCGATCACCGGGACACCGAAACGCTGCGGGTCGGGAACCTCCTTCAGCAGTATCTTGGCGCCGCTCGCCTGCTTCCGGTACGATTCGACGGCGTGATTGATGTTCTTCTCTATGATGTTATCACCGAGAACGACGCAGATCCGCTCACCGGCGGCAAAGTACTCCGCCAGCCCCAGCGCCTCCGCGATGCCTCCCTCTCCTTCCTGGTAGGTGTAATTGATATGCTTGAGCCCGAACTCCTTCCCGTTTCCGAGGAGGCGCAGAAAATCGCCGGCGTTGTTACCACCCGTCACGATGAGAATATCCTCGATGCCGGCATTGAGCAGCGTCCGGATCGGATAGTAGATCATCGGCTTGTCATGAACCGGGAGCAGATGCTTGTTCGTGATTTTCGTGAGCGGAAGCAGCCTGGTTCCGAGCCCGCCGGCAAGAATGACACCTTTCATGGACGAACACTCCTTATGTTAAATACACAGGTTGCGGTGATTATATCGGCCGGCCCGTTGCAATGCAAGGCCTACCGGCGGTGCCTGCCGTGCGCCGGGGTAAATACCTGTTGAAAGCGCGTGATGGTTACACTACCATGCAGAAGAAGAGAAACCGCTCGCTGCCTCCAGAGACCGAACGTCATGGAGAAGAAGCAATGGCCCGAAACAAAATAGTGCCTGAACCGTTCGGCATAAAGGATTGTGCGCTCGCCGCCATCGCCACGGGGAAGAAGGCCCAGAACCTGAAAGAACTCCGGGACATCCTCCGAGACGTCGTGCCGGGAAGCGTCTATTACCACTTCTGGGGAGGGCTTCTGCGGCCGCGCTTCGACGACCCCGAATACAACAACGATTTCGCATCGTGGGTTCGTCACAGCCTTCACGACAAATCGCTCGCCGAACGGCTGAGCATGATCCACCCGACCGAATTTCCCGATCTCGAAGAGCTGCGTCGGGAGCTGCTCGATACGATCGAGGAGCGGCTCGATACAAGCGATTGCTTCTCGTGGAGCGAGCCCGACAGGCAGTTCCACTTCATAACGTCGCAAATCGTCGTCTTCGACACCCATAAGCTCATACGCGAACCCCGCGAGCTCGTGACGGCCGTGCCCTCCATGACGTCGAGCAGCATCTTCTATCACTTCATCGATGCGCGGCGCCGGACATTCGGCAATATGGACGATTTCAGCGCGTGGCTGTATGGTTTCGAGGACCGGCACACCGATCTGTGCCATCTGCTCTTTACCATCGACCCGTTCTTTTCGTCCCTATCGGAGCTCCGCCAGCAGCTGACGCATCTCGTGACCGAGTACTTCAGGGAGCATTCTGAATGAACAATGCGAAACTCGAACGATACGCGAAGATCGTCGGCTGGGAGGTGATCGACCAGCTCCGTCAGCTCGTCACTCCCCTGAAGGGAATCAAGGTGATCCACGTGAACTCTACCCGTACGGGCGGCGGCGTCGCGGAGA
>DATKWS010000101.1:0-29650 GCA_035529435.1 Patescibacteria group bacterium | reverse complement strand
GTGACTTCTGCGGTCACGCGACGGGTGAACTGGAAGAGTACATCACCGAAGCGTTCCGGAAGCGGTTTGTCGAAATCGGGTTCAGCGCGCACCTCCCCAAGGTCACGGAGCCGGATCCCTACCATGCGATGCTCGAGCAGGACCTGCCGCGGTACGTGGAGCGCGTGAGGGAGCTACAGGAGCGTTACTCCGGGCGCATCACGATCAAGCTGGGGATCGAGGCGGACTACTTTGCCGGCCATGAGGCGGAGACCCGGCGCCTGATCGATGCATACCCGTTCGACTACGTACTCGGCTCACTCCATTTTCTCGGGGACTGGCACTTCACCAGCCGCGTCGGGCTGGACCGTTACCGGACCGAGAATCCCGACAGCGCGTATGCACGGTACTTCGAACTCATCGGGCGGCTGATCAAGAGCGACCTTTTCGACGTGCTCGCACATCCGGACGCGATCAGGAGGGCCGGGTTCAGCCCGAACACGCCGATGGATGATACGTACCGTGACATCGCCGTCCTCCTCCGTGAGCGGGGGATGGCCATCGAGGTGAACACGGCCGGCATTCGCCGCCGGACGGGCTCGCTGTATCCCGAACCGGCGTTTCTGGCGGCAGCGGCGCGGGAAGGGGTGCCGGTCACGATCGGCTCCGATGCGCACGCGCCGGGGGATGTGGGACGGGATTTCCAAACGGCCTTCCGGCTTCTCCGGGACGTTGGTATCCGGGAGGTCGCGACCTTCGCGAAGCGGCGCATGACGATGCGCCGCCTGTCCGATTTCTCGGGATCCGCCGTTTTCCGCCCCGCTTGATACAGCTCCACCCGCGGAAACGCACCGGCCGGACCGCGGCGCTCCTGAATGAAACTTGACAGTATCGGGCGCAACCGGTATTTTGCATTCAACATATGGAGAAACGAGTTCCGGACGAGGGTGCCGTTCATGGTGCGAGAGGAGGAAGAGGGAGCGGGCTGCTCTCTCGAGTGCATTGACTGAAAAGAAGGTACTGAAACAGGGCCTCACCTTTGACGATGTGCTTCTCATTCCGGCCAAGGCGCGGGTACATCCCCGGAACGTCGATGTAAAGACCCGGCTCACCCGCAAGATCAAACTGAACATACCGATAGTTTCGGCGGCCATGGACACGGTGACCGAGGCCGGACTCGCGATTGCGCTCGCCCGCGAGGGCGGCATCGGCATCATTCACAAGAACTTCTCCATAACCGAGCAGGCCGAGCATGTGGATCGGGTGAAACGGAGCGAGAGCGGCATGATCATCAAGCCGGTCACCCTCTCCCCCGATCAACTGGTGAGCGACGCGAGAGAGGTCATGCGCAGGTATCACATTTCAGGCCTCCCTATCACCAAGGACGGTATTCTCGTCGGCATTCTCACCAACCGGGATCTCCGGTTCATCGAACGCGACGACGTGCCGGTCGGTGAGGTGATGACCGCCGAGAATCTCATAACGGCATCCCAGGGCATCAAGCTCGACAAGGCGATGCGTATTCTACACGAGAACAGGATAGAGAAGCTCCCCGTGGTGGACGAGAAGAACAGGCTCATCGGGCTCATCACGGTCAAGGACATACAGAAGAGGCTCGATTTTCCGAATGCATGCAAGGATGCCAGCGGGAGGCTCAGGGTCGGAGCGGCGGTCGGCGTCGCAAAGGATACGATCAAGCGTGTCGACGCCCTGATCGACGCCCATGTCGATGTCGTCGTCATCGATACGGCGCACGCCCATTCGGCCGGCGTTCTCGGTATGATAAAAAAAATGCGGGCACGCTACCGCGGCCTCCAACTCATCGCGGGGAATATCGCCACGGCCGCTGCCGCACGTGAGATCATCCGTCTCGGCGTGGATGCGATAAAGGTCGGCATCGGACCGAGTGCGATCTGCACGACCCGGGTCATCGCCGGCATCGGCGTACCGCAGATCACGGCCATCATGGATTGCGCGGCCGTCGCATCGAAGGCGGGGGTACCGCTCATCGCCGACGGCGGCATCAAGTATTCCGGCGATATCACCAAGGCGATCGCCGCCGGCGCCGATTCGGTGATGATCGGGAGTCTTTTCGCCGGCACGGAGGAGAGTCCCGGCGAGATCATTTACCACGAAGGCAAGAGTTACAAGGTCTACCGCGGTATGGGTTCCATCGGGGCGATGAAGGAGGGAAGCAAGGATCGTTACTTCCAGGAGGAGATCCAGGAGGAGAGCAAGCTCGTTGCCGAGGGGATCGAGGGGCGCGTTTCGTACAAGGGGAATATTTCGAGCAATGTGTTCCAGCTCATCGGTGGTCTCAGATCGGGCATGGGGTACTGCGGGGTCGCCTCGGTCGAACAGCTCAAGAGGAAGGGCCGCTTTATCACCATTACCCAGGCCGGTCTCCGGGAGAGTCATCCACACGATATCGTCATAACCAAGGAAGCGCCGAACTACCGGGCCACGTGAGCGTCCGGGGGACGTGGTGTGGAGGCGGGATGACACCAGCCGAAAATCTGAAGGCGCTGCAGGGGCTGGCGCGGTATCATGCGGTCGATCTGGTCTCGTCGGCGAGGGTGGACCCCGGGCACCGGGAACAATTTCATCCATCCATCCGCGGAGTGAGCGAGCCGCTCGATTATGCCGTCGTGATCGGCATCCGGCTGTCACAGCCGGTGCTCGACACGGTTACCGTCGCACCGACGTGGACGTACTACCATCATTACCGGATGGTCAATTTCGCGCTCGATCAGGCGGCGCTCGTGATTGCCGGTGCATGCCGGCGGAACGGTTACCGGGCGTTTCCCGTGCCCGCTTCGCAGATTCTCGACTGGAATCGGCTGCGGGGGCACCTTTCACACCGGGCGATGGGGGAGATGGCGGGATTGGGGTGGCGGGGGAGGAACAACCTGCTCGTCAATCCCCGCTTCGGTTCGATGGTGCGGTACGTGACGGTTCTGACCGATATGCCGCTGCCCCATCGCGGCGCCGGAGAGGACGTAACGGGGTGCGATTCATGCCGTGCATGCATTGCGGTATGCCCCGCCGGAGCGATACATGATGATGCGGCAGCGTTCGAGCTCGACAGGTGCGCGGCGCAGCTGAGACGCTTCGCCCACGAGGAGAAGCTCAATACGATGATCTGCGGACTGTGCGTCCGTGTCTGCCGGGGCTGCAGCACGGAAGCGAGTGCACGAAGGGATTGTTGATGTGAAGAGTACACTGGCCAAAATAAATCAGACGATCTGGGAGCTGCACCAGGAGGTGCAGCGACGGCCGGGCAACATGGTTCTGAGGCGTGATCTGATCAAGTTCTTCCACGAGAGCCGCCACTACACCGAGAGACGGGACGGCATTCCGGAGGAGGAACGGAGTTTTCTGCTTCTTCAGCAGCGGGAATCGATCTGCTGTTTGCTCATTCATGGGGCCGGCGGTTCACCGAGCGAGATGCGGGAGCTCGGGAACTATCTCTTCCGGCAGGGCTATACCGTCTACGGGATGCGGCTTCCCCTGGAGATATCCCCCGATGCCAGCGCGAGATGCCCCGCCGAGACGGGTCCGTGGTGGCGGGACCGCCGCGGCAGGAAGAATGGCATCGAGGTGAATCCCTGGAACGTCAGCCTGGCCGAATCGGAGATCGTACTCGACACCCTGCTCACCTACAATGCCAGCACCTACATCATCGGATTCAGTTTCGGCGCGACGATCGCCCTGAACCTGCTCGGCACGCACACTCCCGTAGGCACTATTCTCATAGCGCCTACCATCTACGTCGTGAGGTCGGGGCGTTATCTCCTCTTCCAGGTCGTGCGGAAGGTGCTGCCGGCGGCCGCACGGAACATGGCGCCCTGCGAGGATACCGTCCTTGAATTGATCGAGAGGACGCGGATGCAGCTCAAATCGATAGAGGTGCCGGTGTGCGTCGTGCATGCCGAAGATGATCCGCTCGTTTCACCGAGGAGCCTCGAATTTCTGCGGTCGAGATCGAGGAATCCGAAATCCCGATTTCACCTCCTTCCGCGCGGCGGGCACGTCCTGATCTCCGGCGAGAACGCGCGGGAGGTGTTCGATATCTGCGGGGATTTCATCAAAGAGGTTTGAATCTCAATCCATCTCGAATCGAAATGCCGGATCGAGCCTGCGTATCCTGCCCGCGAGATCATCGAGCGTCCGTCTCGATTCCGGTGATGGTTCCCGCCGGTAGCTCGAGTACGCGTCGAGGAATTCGTCGTACAGGATTCCCCGTTCATTCCCGTCTCCGGCGTGATCGAGCGAGAGCCCGAGGTGGTACAGCTCGCCGCTCGTGATTTTGCGGTACATGTTCAGGTACTCGCTGCGCATCAGGGCGAGGGCCGCGAGGTACTTTTCGAAACCCGAGGCGAGTTTGCCCAGCACCGTCACCAACGCCGTATCCCTGCGGTACACTTCGCGGCAGTATGATTGCGCAAGATGGTAATACACCATACCCCTCCCGATGTAGGCCTCACGCGGAATGCTCATGTACGGCGTCGAACGCGGTCTCATCCGCAGTGGATTGTCGAAGATACCGATCGAGACGAGCAGGAAGTCGGCATTTGCCTTGTATGCCTGGAACTTCGCGTAACCGTGCTTCATCGATTCCACCAGCTCATGCAGTTGGATATCGTACGTTCTGATGTACCGTTCCGCGGCTGCACGGCACGCCGGATCGATCAACGAGGCGAGCAGCCCCGCCAGATACACGTTGACGTCTTCGTCGAAATACTCGTCGTTGGAGGGAAAACCGGCTTCGATCCTGCTGTACAGCAGGTTGTTCATCATGAAGAAATAGGTATTGCTTTCCGTCCAATCCTTCTCGGGGCCGATCGCTGTATACGTCTTCGAGATATGCATTGCGCTACCCCGCTGCCTCCGGTGATGTCATTTCCAGTGCCGTTCTGGGTACGCTAGCAAGGCCTATGCCACGCGCCGTAAGCCCCCCGGCGAGAAATAAAGCGTTTCATAAATCGCCTCTTTTGCTATAATGGTGTCCTGATGGATATCGGCTCGTTCATGCTTACCATTGCAAGGGGGGGATAAATGCGGATCGGTTTCCTCCAACTGCGCCCGAAGTTCGGAGCAGTGAAGAAGAACGTGAAGAAGGCGGTGACCCTCCTGTCGAGGGTCTCCGATGCGACGATCGTGCTGCCCGAGCTTTTCAATACGGGGTATCTGTTTCGCAACGAAGCGGAGCTCGCCTCCCTGGCGGAAAGCGTCAGGGAAGGGTACACCGTCGGAGAAATGAAGAAGATCGCGAGGAAACAGCGGTTGAATCTCGTGTTCGGGATGGCCCAGAAGTACAAGGGCAAATTCTACAACTCCGCGGTCTTCGTCTCGGATAACGGCAGGGTCGAGGTGTATCAGAAGGTGCACCTCTTCGACCGCGAGAAACTGTTCTTCACGAGGGGCAACGCGTTGAAGGTCGTGTCGACCGATGATGCGAAGCTCGGCCTTCTCCTCTGTTTCGACTGGATATTCCCCGAGGTCGGCCGTGTGCTCACGCTTCGGGGCGCTCATGTACTGTGCCATCCGAGCAATCTCGTCCTTCCATTCGCGCAGGATGCCATGAAGACGAGATGCATCGAGAACGGCGTCTTTGCCGTTACGGCGAATCGGATCGGGTCCGAGCGCCGCGGAACAATAACCCTCACCTTCACGGGGGGGAGCCAGGTCGTCGACCCAAAGGGGAACGTGCTGATTTCGGCGGGGGACAGGAGCGAGTCGTTGAAGGTCATCGAGATCAATGTCGGGGAAGCGAATAACAAGAACATCACAGCGAACAACAACATCATCGAGGACCGGATACCGGCCGTCTACACGACGATCACGAGAATGAAATAGCGGGGCCGGGATCCGTGCGCCGCACGCGCCTCGCAATCCACGAAGCGGAAAACGGGCTCACCGCAACTCTTTGCAAAACGCAAAGCGGGTGGGCATATGCATCCCCCCGATCCCTTCAAGTTCTTTGAGATTTCGTATAACTCCTTAAAAATATGCTGATTGTCATTGTTATGACCCTGGCATAATCTTTGCGAAATCCCTTTACGATCATGACATAACGGTATTGCTCTGTTCGAATAGTGGTCCTTTTCTCATCGAACACGAAGGAGAAGACGTTGCATAGAGAATCTCGAAAGAAGCCGGTTCTGACATCCCCCTGGAAGATCGGGATACTGGTTGCGCTCCTGCTTGTTGTGATCTGCGTCGGCACGGCGTACTACATGATCCGCACCTACGACGTGGAATTGCAGTGGTCCAGCTTCGAGGCAGGACGATGGAGCATCGATTCCTTCTTGTTCTTCAGGGAAATGTACGTGCTCTTGGCGGCGTTGATCGCGGTATCGCTTACCAGCTACTTTCTCGTGGCCTCAGCCGTCCGCCGCTACAAGTTTTACCTCGATTCGGGGCAAGACTACCGCAAGATGATTTCACTGGCCGACAGCATCGATGATCTGACGAATCCCGCGCAGATTGCACGGCTCTCCGGTTACCCCGAGCTTCAGAATGTCCTCAGAAACTACGGGGACCAGATTCGCGAGGTTTCCCAGGAGCTCGAGCAGCGCGAGCAGGAGCATCGTTCCGTTGATCTCGAGATGGAGATCGAGTCCCTCCTGCACGGAGAACCGGTGCAGGAAGGCGTGGTCGAGGGAAAATGGTGGGCCCCGCTGTTCAAGAAGCTCGAGAAGTACACCAAGGACAATCAGGAGATCATCGCGGATATCGAGAATCGGGTCGAACAGATTCGCAGAATCTTTTGCAATGTTGTGCTCTCCAACGGAAAGGTGCTGGAGGCGGCGAGCGGGGCGGGCGAGGATCTTGTCGAGATCATGCGGGCCATCGGCGAGCTGAACAGCATTGCCGGCGAACTGGGCGCGCAGGCCGCGGATGAATCCCCCGTTCCCTCCGGACCGGGAACTGACGGTCTTGATTCTACGATCGCCCGCATGGAGGATTCGCTGCGCCGGCTCGAACAGGGCGGGAAGGTCATGAATGAATTCTCGGAGGAGAACAACGGCCTCGCCCTCAGCATCGCCATTATGGCCGCCAAGGGCGGCGCCGCAGACAAGGATCTCGCTCGATTCGCCGAGAAGGCCAGGACGACCGCCGAGCGGTTCAAGAGACTCGGTGCCGATATCATGGCCGTCGCATCCGAGCTTGCCGGGTATTGCCGGTCCGCGCGCCGGGGGTGCGGCTCGAATGGGTCCTGCGGCGAAACGGCGTATCCCGCACTGCATGATGACCTTTCCGAGATATCCATGCGAATCGAGCAGCACACTCAATCTCTCCAGCAAAAGATCACGAGCCTCAATGTCGAGATCGAGGACATACAAGAGCTTGTCCAGCAGGGTCTTTCCAAGCTCGAGATTTCCGGATCGACGGGCGTGCCCGCGGGCGATGAAGGGGAAAAAGAACGGCCGGAACAGAGGGGCGATTCCAGTATCGTCAACTTCGGCGTGGATTCCGGTGACAGGTCCGATGATGAATCGGATCTCGTCATCGATCACGGCAAGATGTGGGAGGATGAGGCGTTCAGCTGCGAGCCCGAGGTTCACGATACCGCATCGGATGATCCGGCGGCTGCCGCACCGTCCGATGAGATTGCCGGAGATGTCGCGACGCCGTTCGCGCACGAAACGGTGCACGAAGACGCGATGGACGATGATGAATGCTCGGGAGAGGCTATGGGCGGAACGGATACGGAAAATATGATGGACGGTGGGATGGATCATGTTTCACCGGGGCACGGAACGGAATCCGTCGAGGCGGTCGGGGACGACAGCTGGATGCAGATGCCCGGGCAACGCTGGCTCAAGGTCGACGTCGAGAAATCGGAACCGGAGCCACCCATTGACATCAAGGTGAGGGAGGACAGGAGCGTTTTGGGGTCGACCGCACCGGCCGGAGAGCGGCGGGCAACGGAAGATGTCACGATGGAGCGCGATGATTCTCCGGTAACCGGAGAGACGGAGGCGTGCGCTGATGACGGAGAGCTCATATACGATCTCTTCGAACTCGGTGCGGTCGAATATGTGGAGGAAACGAAGCGTCATTAAACAGCGAGGCGTATGTGAGTATACTGACGAATGAGAACAAGCAGCTGTTTGCAGAACAGGTCGGCGATCATATCGAGAAGCTGAACGATCTGATGGTATGTGCATTGGGTCATACCGTCGACGAAGCGATCATCCACCGGACGTGCCTCGCCACCAGGCTTCTCGAGGGAAGCACGAATATGCTCGGGTTCGATACCTGGAGTCGAACGCTCTCCCTGTTCCGGAAACTGCTCGATAGCACGCTGCGTGCGGGGATGAGATGGGACGAGCAGCTCTCACAGATCGTATCGGAGATTCTGGAGGCCGAGGAGCAGGTGACGGTGGAGATCACCGCGGGTGACGGCGATGAGCGGATTGTGGCCGCTGCCTTCGAGGGCCTCCACCGGGAGACCGAGGTGCTCCTGAGCGAATCGTTTCCTGATGAGGACTCCGGCGAATGTCCGCTTCAGTTCGAACCGCTGCAGGTCGAGCCGGCGGTTTCACCGGTGGAGGATTCTGAACGGTCATCCGCTATCGATACGCTCATCGGATCCCTCGCCGCCGCACGGGATGCACTCGATGCGTGCGTGCAGGGCAGGGATCGAAGCGACCGCGCCATCGAGGATCTCGCCAGGGCGATCGGAGACAGCGAGTTCTTCTTCGCGATCGTGCGGGACATTGTCAGCCACGTGGCCACCAACCGTCACGCATTCATACCGCGTGTCATGAGCAGCACCGTTCTCGAGGGGTTGCGGAATTTCTTCGATGTACATGTGAAACTGAGGGGCTGGCGCCTCGCGCTCGACATGCAGAGCGACGATGTGGTGCTGGACGGCGAGCTGGCGAGGGCGCTGGCGGTAATACTGGAGCGTTGCATATTCGATGTATGCTTGATGTACGAATCCCGGGAGGAATTCATTCTCAAAATGTCGGTCCGGATCGTCGATTGCGGCTCTTTTCTCGAAGCGCGCATCTTCGACAACGGACCCGATTATCTCAGCGAAACCGAGCTCGAAAGCTACGATGCGGCGGCATTCTACAAGGGTCTGATCTGCGCGCGCACGCATCTCAAGCGGTGGGGTGGTCTCCTCTGGGTGGAACCCGACATTGCCGCGGGCGAGCGCTTCCGGTTTACGCTGCCGTGCGGCGGATCGACGAACGAGTACCGGATCCTCGATGCATCGGGGGTCGACGTGGCGGTACCGTTCATCAGCATCGAGGATATGATGCCACGTGACGCCGCGGGTTTCACGAGTCACAACGGTGTCCGGTACGTCGCGCGCGGGGAACGCCGGGTGCCGGTCTATCGCATCGACGAACTCGCCGACGGTCAGCTCGATGTCTCCGCGGATGGCGATCGAATCGTCATCATCGGTCTGGCGGAAAAACGGATCGGGCTACTCGTTCGCAGGAACGGGACGGCCGTCGAGAGCATAGCGGACCAGTTGACCGAGAGCGACTGGTTCAACCTTTCCACGCATCAGCTCCACATGGGAGAGCAGGAGTATCCGGTACTTGACATGCAGTTGGTGCTGGAGAGAATGGACTACCTCAAGCAGCTCGATCGCGTGCCGGCAACCTCGGGTTCGTTGCCGATAGGAGAAGATGTAGGGATAGATGTAGGGATATTGGATAATGAAACAGTGGTTCCGCGTGTGTAGAGTTGAGCGGACCGACCTCTGTGTGCCTTGTAAAAGAGGTCGGGCAAACTGTACAGAGAGGTTGTCATGGTGAAACAACATCAACACGATTACGGAAGCATCATCATCGGTGGTCATGACGACGCCAATGAGGTAATGACCTCTGTCGAGGCGGCGGAGTACCTGAAAATGCATGTCAAGACGGTGTGCCGGCTGGCGAAGGAAAGGAAGATACCGGCGAAGAAGGTCGGGAGCGAGTGGCGTTTCCTCAGGAGCGTGCTCGATCGCTGGTTGGCGCAGGAAGAGGTCGTCGAGTCCGTGGAATGATGGCGTAAGATCGGAAGCGAAAAGATGGGAAGGACAAAGTTTGATAGGGTGGACGCGGGCGCGGCCGATGTGGCGGTGTTCCGCATATCAGGCACGCTGGGATTTCATGAAAATGGCATGGTCGAACGGCTGGCGGGGGAGTGCCTGAAACGCGACTTCAATAAGGTGCTCTTCGATTTCACGAATCTCTCGTCGCTCGGGGGCGGTGTGGCAAAGATCCTGCGGGAGTTCGTGAGCCGGTTCGCGGAGCGGGGTGGAGAGGTCGGTTTCGTCGTGACGAACGATATCATCCTGGATTTTCTCCAGGACGGGAACAGATCGTTCTCCACCTACGGTTCGCTCGACGAGGCGCTCCGCGCGGGAGCGACCGCGGGACGGCGCGAACCGCAGCAGAACGTGATCCTGATGTCGTATGACGGGATGGAGATATCACCCGGCCCGCAAACGCCGGGCAAGCCGGGCGTTTCCAGGGATGGGGATCCGGCATACGATCCGGGTATCGATGCGGCCGGTGCCGGTGATGCCGGAGACGCGGATTCGCGACCCCATAGCGGGAGCCGGGATGCCACGCAGCCGGCCGGATCCGATCATGTATTCTCGGAGATATTCGGCGATGAAACGTCCGGCGCTCCGCTGGACTGGCTCGATAAACCGACATCGCCGTTCGTGGACGCAGACACCCGCAGCAAGAACGAAGAGGCCCGGATCAGCGATCTGAACAAGAAACTCAAGCGCCGGATTCTCGAGCTGAAAACCCTCTTTTCGATCGGTAAGGATTTCAACGCGATCAGGGACAGGAAGAAATTACTCGATATCTTTTTACTTACGTCCATTGCGCAGGGGGGCGTCGAGTCGGCGGTGTTCTTCGAGCGGACGGGGGAGGCATTCGTTCCGGTCATGTCGAAGGGCCTGGACCGGGAACGCACGGAATCAGTCAAGATCTCGCCCAATGCCAAGATGGATGCGGGTGATACATGCATGGTGATTTCGCTGGACGATTTCGAGATGGATCAGGAGGAGCGGGAGGCGCTGAAGGGAATCGGTCTCGAACATCTCTGCACATTCAGGCAGGAGGGTGAGCTTGCTGGACTGGTGCTGCTCGGAAAGCGCATCGCAGGACGGGGCATGAAACGGGAGGACTTCGAGTTTCTGCAGACGCTCGTCACGCTCGCCCAGAACGCTTACGAGAATGCGGTCATGTTCGAGCGCGAGCATGAGCGGACGCTGGGCATCGTCAAAACATTGATCTCTCTGATAGAGGAAAACACACTGCTTAAGGGCACTTCGGAGTTTGTTTCACGGTACGTCGGCATCGTGGCGAAGGATGTGGGATACCCCGAAGAGGGATTCAAGGATCTCATCTATGGTACGGTACTTCGCGATATGGGTATGATCAAGGTCAGCGATCTCATCCTGCGAAGCCCGCGCGATCTTACGAAGGATGAATGGGAGATCATCAAGAGACATCCGGAGGACGGCGCGGAGATGCTCAGTAGGATGAAATTCAGCAGGAGGGTCGTCGAAATCGTGAGATCGCATCACGAGCGGTTCAACGGCGAGGGGTACCCGATGAGTCTCGTCGGTAAGGAGATGCCGCTGGGAGCGAGGATCATATCGGTCGTCGAGAGTTATGCTGCAATGATTCACGAACGGCCGAACAGGCCCGCGCTCTCCGAACGTGAGGCGCTCGACACGCTCAAGGAGAATTACGGCCTCAGGTACGATCGGGAGATCGTGCACCACTTCGCAAGAATCATGGAAAAGGAGATCGCGAAATCGGTTCGTCCCGGAGTGAAGGTCAGCTAAGGGAAAGGAAGATTGTGGACGCCGGTATTCTGATCGTCGACGATGATCCCAATGTAGTGGAAATTCTCACGGAATCCCTGCGCAGCAGGGGGTACCGCACCGAGTCCGCCCTGAACGGTGAGGAGGCGCTGGAAAAGTACGACCGGTTCGAGCCCGATCTCGTTCTGCTGGACGTTGTGCTCCCCAAGAAAGATGGATTCCAGGTATGCGACGAGATCAGGACGCGCGACATACACCGCGACGTACCGATCATCATGATTTCCAGCAGTTCGATCCGGGACACCGTCGTGCAGGGGTATCGGTCGGGAGCCCAGGATTACGTCAAAAAGCCCTTCTCGCTGAGTGAGATTCATGCCAAGATCGATACTTACCTCTCGCAGGCTCACAGCTGCAAGGATCTGCGGGAACAGAAAATCGTCCTCGAGGGAGAGGTCCAGAAGGGGCAGGAAGATTACCTGCGGGTCAACCGGGAGCTGAAGAAAAAGATTCTGGATATGCGCTCCCTGTTTGGTCTCAGCCAGGATCTCAACAGGCTGCGCGATCCCGACGATCTCGTTCATATTTTCTCCCTCACGATCATCGGCCAGATCGGCATCAATGCGGTCGCACTCTTTTATGTCTCCAACGAGCTGGATGAGCATCTCTCGTTTGCCGGCGGGAAGGGCATGCGGTTCAATGTACTGCGTACCGTGCGGCTCTCGCGGGAGGTGGGCCTCTCGAAGTACGCCATCGCCAACCAGGACATGATCAGCCTGGGGAATAAGTCCCTGACCGGGGATGCGAGGCGCGAGGCGGATTTCATGGCCGAATTCGGATTTGCGTACTGCTTCCCGCTGATCGTGAAATCACAATTGATCGGGATCGTGTTCGTCGGAGAGAAGGTCAGCGATCAGCCCTACTCGGAGCATGATTTCGACCTTCTCAAATCGATCTGCAATTCCGCCGCAACCGGCTTCGAGAATTCGCGCCTCTACCTCGAATTGCAGTCGACGTACCTGTCGACCATCAAGGTGCTCGTGTCGACGATCGAGGCGAAGGATTCGTATACACGGGGTCATACCGAGCGGGTGGCGGAATATGCGAGAATGTTGGCCGATGAAATAGGCCTCTCCAAGCGGGACAAGGAGATCGTGAGTTTCGGCGCGGCGCTCCATGACATCGGCAAGCTCGGTGTATACGAGGATATCCTCAACAAGCCCGGTGATCTCACGGAGAACGAGTGGGTGATCGTGCGGAGCCACCCCGAGGTCGGAGCCAAGATCATACAGAATATGAAATTTCTCAAGTCGGCCTGCGATCTCGTCCGGCACCATCACGAGCGGTTGGACGGCAAGGGATATCCCGATGGTCTGCGGGGAGACGAGATCTCGATCGGAGCGCGCATTGTCGCCGTTGCCGACAGCTTCGACGCTATGACCAGCGACCGTCCGTACCGCAAGGCGTATTCGATCGATACGGCGATCAGCAAGCTCAAATTTCAGGGAGAGAAGTTCGATGTCGGCATTGTCGACCGGCTCGAAAAACTCATAAGGATAGGCAAAATAAAGAAGTAAGTTGTCGTTGACGATGGAAACGATCGTGACGGATCGGTACAGAGCCGGTCTTTTTCTTTATATTACATGACTTGTGTTGATCACCGGGGCGGCGGCGCGGCGCACCGCTCCTTCCGTTTACACGTTCCCACCCGGACCCGCTCCCCGGCGCGCTCCCCCGCACAGGATATAACCCGCGCGAGGGCAACATGTTGCCGTTTAACCGGGCCCGTTGTCTGGATCGGGCATGCCCCGTGCAAACAGTGGTATGCGGTTACATACATTTCGCTGCAAAGAGGAGTGCCGGCTCGTACGGGTGGTTGGTGTGACGGGGTGGAAGGTCGCCACTCCTTTTTGTTTGTCCCGATGGGAAGGGGAGTGTTACGTGCTCGAGACGGATTCCTCTGATTTGATCCCGATGAGGCTCACCAAGTCGTTCCGCAGGGTATTGATGTCGAGTTTACGTTTCAGTTTTCCCCCGATCGCGAGCGAGATCATTTTCGTTTCCTCGCTCACGATGATGACGATGGCGTCGGTTTCCTCGGAAAGCCCGAGTCCGGCCCGGTGCCGGGTTCCCATCGATCTCGTAAGACGCGGATTCTGGGAAAGCGGCAGTATGCATCCTGCTGCGACCACCCTGTTCTTCTCCACGATGACGGCCCCGTCATGCAGTGGGCCGGGCGGGGTGAAGATCGTCACGAGGAGTTCGGCCGTCACGCGGGCGTCGAGCGGTGTGCCGGTTTCGATGTAGTTGCGCAAACCGACGTCCCGTTCGATCACGATAAGTGCGCCCAGTCCCTGCTGGCTCAGCTGGAGGCAGGCCTTGACGATCTCGCTCACCGTGCTCGAGCCTTCAACCTTCAGGAACATGCCGATGATGCGGTTCTGTCCGAGCTGGGTCAGCGCCTTGCGCAGTTCGGGCTGGAACAGGATGACGAAGGCTATCACCCAGACGGTCTTCAGGCTGCTCAGGATCCAGTTGAGGGCGTTGAAATTCAACCACTGGGCAATGAATGATACGATGATGAGAAGAAAGAGACCGATGAACATCTGGAGCGCGCGCGTCCCCTTTATGAGAAGGTATATGCGGTAAAAGAGGAAGGCTACGATGATGATGTCGAGGATATCGATCGTCAGATTGAAATGAAATGAGCTCAAGTAGCCTTTTCCTCCTGTTCGAGCGCTCTCCAGACCTTGATGAAGTCGATCGTCTCCTTCACGTCGTGAACCCTCACGAACTGCACGCCGCCCTCGAGGCATTTCCCGAGAGCCGCGAGTCCTCCGTATATCCGTTCCGCCGGTTCCCGCCCGGTGATGCCGCCGAGGAACGATTTCCGCGAGTACCCCACGAGGACCGGAAATCCGAGACCATGAAACGCGGCGATCTCTTCCACGAGCGCCAGGTTGTCTTCCAATCTTTTTCCAAATCCGATTCCGGGGTCAACGATTATTTTGTCACGCTGCACACCGCTGGCGATGATGGCCGCGGTCCGTACATCGAGCCACTCGATGATCTCGGAGACCGCATCGTCGTAATGCGGGGTGTCCTGCATCGTTTCCGGCGTCCCCTGCATGTGCATGATGACGACGGCGGCACCGGTTTCCACGGCCGCCTCGACCATGCGCGGATCGCACCGGAGGCCGCTCGTGTCGTTGATGATCGCGGCTCCCGCCTCGAGGGCGGCCCGGGCGACGTCGGCCTTTTGCGTGTCGATCGATACCGGAACGTTCACCGCGGCGGCAACCTTCTCGAGCGCGACCGTTATGCGGTCGAGTTCCTCGCGGGCGGTCAACGCGCGGGCACCCGGGCGGGTCGATTCCCCTCCGATATCGATGATCGCGGCGCCTTCGGCGGCCATCTGCTGCGCCCGGTCACGGGCGGCATCGGGATCGAGGTACAATCCTCCATCGCTGAAGCTGTCCGGTGTTACATTGAGAATGCCCACGACAAGCGGTATCTCGTGGAGGTCGAGCGTCCCGCCGGGAATCGAAACGGCGCGGGGCGGATTGCCGAGCCGTTCCAGCAGCGAGTCTATCTCATCTCCGAGTTCCTGCAATCCGAAGGGCTGGTACGCGAGTTTGCCCGAGAGTTCACCGAGGCGCCGCGCATCGCCGACGATGTACACGGTGGTCGGATCGGGCCGGCCGGTGATGACGTCGCGGTGGACCGCGGCGTCGCCTCCCAGCGAGAGGAGCTGCTGTTTGAGAATATTGGCCGCCGGTGCAGGAACCCCTTCCACCTGAAGCATCAGGGAATCGGTCTTTTGGGTGATGATCCGTATGCCGGCGGGATCGACGCCCGCCCCGGCCAGGAGCCTTTCGGTGGTCCGTCTCGCATGCAACGGGACAAGGCGTAGGGGGTATCTCGACATAGAACGTGTTCGATGGTTCGTACCCGGTGAGCAGTCTCTACACGGAGGCGTCGCCGTCCGTGCGTTTCTCCTCCACACCGCCGTTTCCGCCGGTGCCGATGTTTCCTCCCGCGCGGGCGGTCCGTGTTCCGTCCGGCGTTGATTCGGGAGGGGTATTCCGGATCGTTTCGACCGGCGGAGCCTCCACTATGTCTTCCAGCTCGTCCGGTTCGCCGTCGGGCGTCTCGAGGGGTACGGACTCCCGGTCGCTTTCCTCCATCTCTTTCTTTCTGCTCTTTTTCTTCTGATGGTACTGTTTTCGCAGGGGCGGCAGCGTACCACCATTCAACAGAATGTTTATCTCCTCACCGTCGAGGACCTCCCGCTCGAGCAGCGTATGTGCGACCGTGTGCAGCTGGTCGATGTGCTCGGTCAGGATGTGCGTGGCCTTCTCGTGGCATTCGAGAATGATCCGACGGACCTCGTTGTCTATATTTACCGCCGTCTGTTCGCTGTAATCCTTTCTCGTGGCCAGCTCGCGCCCGAGAAAGATCTGTTCATCATGATCCCCGTAGGCGATCGGTCCCAGCTTCTCGCTCATTCCCCACTGGGTGACCATTTTCCGCACCAGGTCCGTGATGTGCTTGATATCGGTCTGGGCGCCGGTGCCGATGCGCTTCAGCACGAGCTCCTCGGCCACCCTGCCGCCCAGCGACATCGTCACGACATCGAGTAGATAATCCCGTGACATGTAGTAATACCGATCGTCGTCTTCCGGGAGGAATGACGTGGCACCGCCCGCTCTCCCACGAGGGATGATCGTCACCTTGTGAAGCGGATCGGCGTTGTCGAGGTAGGAACCGACGACGGCGTGCCCGGCCTCGTGATACGCCGTCATGCGGCGCGTATCCTCCTTCATGACGCGGCTTTTGCGCGCCGGGCCGAGCAGCACCTTGTCCTTGGCCTCCTCGAACTCCTCCATGCTCACGTTGATCTTGTTCCGGCGCGCGGCGAGAAGTGCGGCCTCGTTGACCATGTTTGCAATGTCAGCCCCGGAAAATCCGGGTGTGCCACGGGCCAGTACCTCGAGGTCGACGTCTTTGTCGAGCGGGATCTTGCGGGTGTGCACCTTGAAGATGCCTATGCGCCCC
This sequence comes from Patescibacteria group bacterium, assembly GCA_035529435.1. Lineage (GTDB taxonomy): Bacteria > Krumholzibacteriota > Krumholzibacteriia > Krumholzibacteriales > Krumholzibacteriaceae > DATKWS01. The sequence continues at coordinate 12,813 of DATKWS010000101.1, read as the reverse complement.
TTGATATCGGGCATATCCACGACAATGCGGCGATCGAAGCGTCCCGGCCTCAGGAGCGCGGGATCGAGCACATCCGGCCTGTTCGTCGCCGCGAGCAGTATAACGCCCTCGTTTGTTTCGAATCCGTCCATCTCCACGAGGAGCTGGTTCAGTGTCTGTTCGCGCTCGTCGTGCCCGCCGCCGAGGCCGGCGCCGCGGTGGCGGCCCACCGCGTCGAGCTCGTCGATGAAGAGAATGCACGGCGCATGTTTCTTGCCCTTCTCGAAGAGATCCCGCACGCGGCTCGCCCCGACACCGACGAACATCTCGACGAAATCGGAGCCGCTCATGCTGAAGAACGGGACACTCGCCTCGCCCGCAACGGCCCGCGCGAGAAGGGTCTTGCCGGTTCCCGGCGGGCCGAGGAGAATGACCCCCTTCGGGATACGTCCTCCGAGCTTCTGGAACCGTTTCGGATCTTTCAGGAATTCGATGATCTCCTCGAGTTCCTCCTTGGCTTCATCCGCTCCGGCGACATCGTTGAATGTCACACGGGGTTTGTTCCCGCCCATCATCTTGGCCTTGCTCTTGCCGAACGAAAAAGCCTTGTTACCGCCGGCCTGCATCTGCCGCATGAGGAAGACCCACAGCACGAGGAGTGCGATGAGGGGAAGCGCGGTGGCCAGGGCCTTGACCCAGAGGCTGCTGCCGGGCATCTCGGCCTCGATCTTGGCTTCGGGGTTCGTTTCCCAGATTTTCTGCGGGAGATCCTTGTCCTCGGCGGGGAGTATCACCTTGAAGGTGGTTATGGCGGTACCCTCGCCACCGGTTGGAATGATGATTTCCTCGATCAGTTTGCCGTGTACCTCGAGCCCCTTGATCTTGATCCCGGCGATGTTTCCGTTCTCCATCTCGTCAATGAATTGTGAATAGGTAATGGACCATTCACGTTCCTTGCCCGAATTGAAGAGCAGGAAAGCGAGAAAGAACAGGATCAACACCATTATCCAGAGCGCCATCGATCGGGACGGTCTCTGCGGTCCCGGTTTCATTCCCGGTGGCGTCCAGTTCTTCGGTGGTGGGGTCCCCCGGTCCTCTTTTTTCTTATCGCCCTTGTCTTCCATACGGTTACTACGATTAATGCATCCTCTCCCTGGCTTGTCTGCATTTCGTAAGCAAGATAATGAAAACGAACAGGCTTGTCCATCAGGAATCGGGTTTATCGGTGAACAGCTTCTCCGCCGCGACGTCGCTTGCCGTGGATTCCCTGGTGCGCGGCGGCATGGCTGCCGCGCTGAATCCTTCCGACCAGACCCGCGCCAGAACGTCGTTTTCCGCTTCCCCGCCGATGGAGTGAGCGCCGGTCTTCAACTCGGCGATGTAGGGGAGATTGCGGAAGTGCTCCATGAAATCGAGCCCGTACCCTACCACGAATACCCGTGGAATGGTAAAACCGATGTAGTGCACGGGGACCGGCACCTCCCTCGATGCCGGTTTATCGAGGAGCGTGCATATCTTCAGGCTCCGCACCTCATCCACGCCGAGCGTCCGGATCAGCTCATGTATCGTATGCCCCGTGTCGATGATCTCGTCCACGATCAGCACGTGCCGGTCGGCGATGCTGGATCGGAGATGATTCAGTACCTCCACCCTCGGGCTCCGGCGGGAGCCGTTACGGTAACTGGACAGCGTGATGAAATCGATCTCGTGCGGAATCGTGAGGAGCCGGACCAGGTCGGCGAGAAAGATGAAAGCTCCCTTGAGCAGTGTGATGATGAGCGGGTGTCTGCCGACGTAGTCCTCCGAGATCTGCCGTGCCAGCTCCTCCACCCGTTTCCGGATTTCATCGGACGATAACAGTACCGTACAGTGTTCCATCGCTTTTCCCATCCGCAGGTGAGTCATGCGTACCTTCGACGCCATGGTAGCACATCGCCCGCTTCCGGTGCATCCTTTTTCGCGCACCGGTCACGGATCCGTGCACCGCCGCTCATTCCTCCGTCAGCACGATATGCAGCGCGGTACGCGTCCCGGCGGCGATCCTGGTCCGTTCATCGGTCGAAACGCCCGGAACCCAGAATATTCCGCCGCCGTCCTCGAATACCGGTATCGCGTCACGCCGGTGCGTGGGAACCTTCCGGTCGATGAAGAGATCGCTCAGTTTCTTGGTCCCCCGCATGCCGAACGGCCGCATCCGGTCACCGTTGCGGCGGGGCCTGATCCGGAGCGGGAACCTGATGCCGGCGACGTACGCCTCGCGGGCATTGGACGTTACGGCCGTAACGGGCGGCACGACCGGTTCGATGCGTACGGAGAGGTTCCAGGGGGGAAGCGCGTAGGTCCCGGTGCCGGGCACGACGATCTCACCGGCGGGGCGGTGATGCTCGCCTTCGCGTGCCAGGCGCAGCTCCCGCTGTTCCCTCATGAGCACGATGCCGTGGGGAAAGTGCACCCGTGCCCCCGAGCGGCCGCCGCGTATCAGATTCTTCGCCGCGTCGAAGTGGCTCTTTTCCATGTCCTGGACCACCCCGAACCTGTCGCGGAGGATCGTATCGATGAGGAGGTATATCTCGAAGTCGCCGAGCGCTTGGATCGTCTCGAGCGGGAGCCCTGCCGGGCCGCCACGGCTCCCCCGCGGGATGTGACGCGCGACGGTGCGTTCGAGCGCTTCCCATCCTTCATCGAGATTCTCCCCCATGCGGATCAACGACTCGTCGATAGAGGGATTGAAATGTTTTCGCAGATACGGTAACAGCCGGTTGCGTATCCGGTTACGCAGCAGCCGGTTGTCGCGGTTGCTCTGATCGATCGCGTAGCTGATGCGCCGGTCGCGGAGATACGCTCTCAGCTCGTTTCTCGTGCACGCGAGTACGGGACGGATGAAGATCCCCCGCCGCGGCGGGATGCCGGTGACGCCGCGCCATCCCGTGCCCCTGATGATACGGTGAAGAATCGTCTCGACCTGATCGTCGCGTGTATGCCCGAGGGCGACGGCATCGGCGCGCCACCGCTCCGCCGTCTCCTCGAGAAAACGGTACCTGACGAATCGGGCCGTTTCCTCGAGCCCCATCTTCCGCCTGCGCGCCTCGGCGGGAACATCACACGCGCCGGTCACCAGCGGGATTCGCAGGGAACGGCAGTGCCTCTCGACAAGCTTCCGCTCCCTCGCCACGGCCGGCCGGATGCGATGATCGAAGAATGCCGCCGACAGCGTGAATGGTACATCCGCCGCGATATCGTGCAGTATGTACAGGAGCGCGACCGAGTCCGGTCCGCCTGAAACGGCCGCGACGATCCGATCGTCCGGGGCGGCAAGGTTCTGTTCCAGGATCGTTTTCTTGGTCTTCTGTACGCAGTTCATTGTGAAAGTGGATGGAGAGAGACGCCACCGCCACGACCATACATAATTGGTGGCGGTGCAGGGATTCGAACCCCGGACACGCGGATTATGATTCCGCTGCTCTAACCAACTGAGCTACACCGCCACACCAGCTAGAATAGTATGTGAAAGGGGCGGCATGTCAAGTGAAATTGGATGATACGCCGCGCGGCGCGGCTGCCCGGTGCTACTAATCGCTTGCCTGCATAACATTATTTTGCTATGGATAGTTGTGCATTTTCCGGGAAGGAAGCGCATGAATATTTGTACCGAAAAGGATGCCCGGCCGTCCATTCTCGAGGGGAAGCGGATCATCGTGGCCGGATACGGTAACCAGGGACGTCCCCAGGCCCTGAACCTGAGGGACAGTGGATACAACGTCGTGGTGGCGGCCCGTCCGGGCGGGGAAGGGTGGCGGCGGGCGGAGCTGGATCGGTTCCGGCCGCGGCCGTTCGACGAAGCGTTCGCGGAAGCGGATGTCGTGATCCTGCTCGTTCCCGACGAAGTGCAGGGGGCCGTTTTTCGCGGGAGCATCGCGAATTCGCTGAAAACCGGCGCCGCGCTGTGCTTTGCCCACGGATTCTCTGTCGCGTTCGGCGAGATCGCAACCGATGCGTACGATTTGATTCTCGTGGCCCCGAAGGGGCAGGGCGAACGGGTGCGGGAGGCTTACCTGAACGGTACGGGGATTCCCTGCCTGTTCGCCGTCGAGCGGGATGTGTCGGGACGGGCCAGGGATACGGCGCTCGCCATCGCGCACGGTCTCGGTGCCCTGCGCGTCGGCGCCTTCGAAACGAGTTTCCGCGAGGAGGCGGTGAGCGACCTGTTCGGGGAACAAGCCGTTCTGTGCGGGGGCGTGCCGGCGCTCGTCAAGCGGGCATTCAGGGTCCTCACGAGTCGCGGATTCAGCCCGGAGGTTGCATATTTCGAATGTTTGCACGAACTAAAGATCATCGTCGATCTTTTCACCCGGTGTGGTTTCTCCGGGATGCGCGAGCTCATCAGCAAGACCGCCGCGTACGGCAGCCTGAAGTACGGGGAAGCACTGATTACGGATGAAACGGAGAAACGGATGGAGCGCCTGTTCGATTTCATCCAGGACGGCGGTTTCGCGAGGGACTGGCTCGATGAAGCCGGCGGCGGCGGCGAATCGCTCGATGAGATGGCACGATCGGAGAGAAGGCTGGAGATCGAAGAGGTCGGCGTGCGCGTGCGCCGTCTGTTTCCACCGGACGACGGGAAGTGACACGATCGCAGGAGGGATGACCGCATGGTAACGTCGAGATCAATCGCAATCGTTCTGCTCGCATACCTGCTTGTCGCATCGTTGATCGGATGCGGAAAGGAGACGGAGAGGGAAGAGGCATCGTCGACGGAGGAATTCCGTATTCCCGATTCGCTTCTCGCCCCGTTACAGGGATACAAACTGACGCGTGACGATTACCACCCCATCAACGGCGGTGTCATGGAGAATGCGGAAATCGTTTTACACTACCCGGCATCGGCCATCGCCCGCTATGTCGCGGTCAAGACCTTCGGGATGGCCCGGATCGGTCTCCGTACGGTGATCGAGCGGATCGGGAGACCGGCGGCCGGCAAGATCACCCTGATCGGTTCGAAGGATCTCGACGAGTACAAGTTTTTGACACGGAAGGAATGGTGGTACTACGGCGTCATTCAGGGGGACACGATCTACTTCGAACCGTACGACATCATGATCAAGCGGGGGATCGCGCAGATGGGGATTACGCAGAGGATGGCGCAGATGGCCCTCGGCAGGATTTCGAACGATCGGCTTCCTTTGTGGATGCGGGAATCCGTCGCCTCGTACTTAGCGGGCGAGGGGGAGATCGTCACGATCCAGGTCGAGGAGTTCAAGCGCCAGAACTGGGATATCGATCCCAGCCCGGAGACGCTCGAACGGGACCTCGGGACCGCCGAGGTGCGCGCCGATACGCGTATCGCGTTCAGCGCGGCATTCAGGATGCTGGAGAAACTCCTCGAGACCTCATCGATCGAGGATGTGCTCCGGTTCGCGAGGATGCTGGGAACAGGCGATTCTCTCGATGACGCGTCGCGGGAAGTATTCGGGTGTGATTACAAAACGCTGATCGACCGTGTCCGCGTCGACGAGGATTCATAGACGCGGCCGGCGGGTGGATCGATTCGTTATGGGGACCGAAGAGCATACCGTTCGAGTGCGATTCGCGCCGAGTCCGACGGGGCACCTCCATGTCGGCGGTGCACGCACGGCCCTGTACAACTACCTCTATGCACGGCATACCGGCGGCGTGTTCGTGCTGCGCATCGAGGATACCGACGCCCAGCGGTCGACGCGGGAGTCGTACGAGGGGATCCTGCGGGGGATGCGCTGGCTCGGCCTGGAGTGGGACGAGGGACCCGATGTGGGTGGCGATTTCGGTCCCTACATGCAGTCTGCGCGCGGGGTCATCTACCATTCGGCGGCGAACAGGCTGGTCGAGGAGGGGAATGCCTACCACTGTTTCTGCACGCCCGAGGATCTCGGGGCGATGAAGATCGAGGCGCTTGAAAAGAAAGACCTGGTGAAGTATGACGGCCGGTGCCGGAATCTCTCCCCCGGCGAGGTACGGGAGCGGCTCGACAGGCGCGTCCCGCACGTGATCCGTTTCAGGATGCCGGAAGAGGGGACGATCTCGTTCCAGGATATCGTCCGGGGGGATTTCAACTTTGTGAACACCGAGCTGGATGATTTCGTACTGATCAAATCGGATGGCAAACCGACGTACAACTTCGCCGTCGTGGTCGACGATTCCCGGATGCAGATCAGCCATGTGATCAGGGGGGACGACCATATTTCCAATACGCCCCGCCAGGTGCACCTCTACCGCGCCCTCGGGTACCGGCTTCCGAAATTCGCGCACCTGCCGATGATACTCGGCGATGACCGGGCGAGGCTGAGCAAACGGCACGGCGCCACATCGATTGATTTTTACCGGGAGAGGCATTACCTCCCCGAGGCGATGGTGAACTACCTCGCGCTCCTCGGGTGGTCGCTCGACGACAAGCGCGAAATTTTCTCGAAGAAGGCGCTCATCGAAAAGTTCTCGCTGAAGCGTGTCTCGCGCAATCCCGCGATGTTCGATACCGACAAGATGGAATGGGTCAACGCGGAGCATTTCAAGAAACTCGACCTCCGCAGTCGGACCAGGCTGGTGTACGAGATGCTCGAGGAGAAGGGATTCCTGCCGCCCGATTTCGAGGTCGACCTCTCACGGCCGGTCGACCTCAAACTGGTGCCGGGCACCGAACCGGTCATCAGCGGACTCAACCAGGACGTGGACTCGGTCGATGAAAAGGAGTTCCGGCGCCTCAGCGAGATTCTCAAGGTGCTGGGAAACAGGCTGAAGCTGCTTCGGGAGGTTCCCGAGAAACTGGGGTACTTCTACAAGGATGATTATGCACGGGACGAGAATGCGGTGCAGCTCCACCTGGGGCGTAGCGAGGTGCCCGGGCGTCTCGGTAGGCTCGCGGACGAGTACGAGAAGCTCCGCTACTTCGACCGATCGAGTGTCGAGGAGGTTCTTCGGAATCTCGCGGACTCGATGGGGATCGAGGCGGGGGAGTTGATTCATCCCTGTCGTGTCGCCCTGACGGGCATGAATGTGTCACCCGATATCTTCAGCGTGATCGTGCTCCTCGGCAAGGCGAAGACGGTCGAGAGGCTGCGGGCCGCAACGTCGCCGGGCATCTAAAAGATTCACAGAAAGTGTGTTGCATTTATCCATGTTTTTTACTAAGTTCACCTATACTATTGGAGAGTCGTCTAATGGTAGGACAGCTGACTCTGGATCAGCCGGTGGGGGTTCAAATCCTCCCTCTCCAGCCATGAATGCACAGGCCCCTTAGTCTAGTGGTTAGGACGCATGGTTCTCAGCCATGAATCAGGGGTTCGACTCCCCTAGGGGCTACCAAATATTAAGCCCGGAAGCCGTGACGCTTTCGGGCTTATTCGCGTTTTCGGGTGAAATGATCCGTGCCGCGAGGTGTGGTTCCCGCGCCGCGGCCGACCGCCGCGGTTCATCAGGTCTGTCACGTACTGCCGCACGAATCGCATCCCGAACAGGATCGGGCGAATGGTGAAAACAGCTTCTCCACATCGGGGGAGCCGCAGTGCGGGCACTGTACCTCTTCGTCGTATCGTTTCACGAGCAGCTCGAAGGTCTTATCGCACCCGTTGCAGCTGTACTCGAATATGGGCATGTCTACCGTTTCCTGTGTGTCGGTTGATCCGAGCCGGGAAGATCGTCCACGCGTTCGTCGTCCCGCGGTTCACGTTCGTGCCGGTCCCCGGCATCGCAGGCGCCGCTCATTCAGGTGGGAACCCCGAGCCGGGGGAGAACGAACCGCATCAGGACGAACCAGATAGCGGCGAACAGTATGATGGCGAAGATGTCATTCATGCATGGTCCTCCGGTACAGTGACAGCACCGTCCGCTCCGTACGGGCCTGGTGCTCGAGGGATCTGCCGATGAGCCCGCAGATCTCCCGGGGAAGCTCGCTCGTCAGCCGGTAGTATACCATGTTCCGGTCACGCCGCGTAGACACGAGTTCTTCCTCCCGTAGCACCCTGAGGTGCTTGGATACGTTCGCCTGTGAAAACCCCGTCTCCGTAACGAGGTCCGTCACGTTTCTCTCCCCCCCGCAGAGTGCGTGAAGAAGGGACAGCCGGGAGGGGTCCGCCATCGCCTTGAGTCGCCTGGCGATCATCGTGAGGGATGTTTGGTCTATCATCGTACGTTCGTATCCTTTCCTCTAATATATTTCTATATACTCATATGATAATAAATGGAGCCGGTCAAGTACTTTTTGAACCGACCGCGGCCGGCACCAGCCACGTTGTGCGGCGTGTCACCACCGGAGCGGCCGGACCGTGTTCAGATCCGGACATGCATCCAGCCGCCCTCGCGGAATTTCCAGGTCATCGCCGCCGAGAAGGCCGCAATATAAATAAAGAGCCCCCACCACGCCGAAACGATGCCGCCGTCCAGGACCTCGATGGCGAAATAGGTGTACGGTATCAGGATGCACCAGATGCAGATCATCTCGGAGACCATCACGTACAGGGTACTGCCGACTCCCTGGAGTGTCCGCGAGAGGACGATCCCTACGCCGTCGAGGAGCTGGAACGCGCCGAGCAGCCGGAAGGGGAGGACCCCCCGTTCGATTGTTCCGGGCTGGGTGGAGAAGAGCCCCATGATCTCGCGGGGAAAGAACATGAAGAGCATCCCGATGACTCCCATCATGATCGATCCGATACCCACCGAGTGCCAGCCGTACCGGACGGCGCGCCTCTCGTTTCTTTCCCCCAGGCTCCGGCCGACGAGCGTGGCGGATGCGGTCCCGACGCCGAGACCGAGCATGAATGATAAATTGAAGGCCTTGTGTATGATGGTGCTTATCGCGAGCTCTCTCACCCCGATGCGGCCGATCAGACTGAGGAAAATGACGAATCCGACGATGGAAACGCTCTGGAACGCCCGCGGAGCCGAGATCCGGATGATCTGTGCCATGAGCCCGCCCGAGATCTCGCCGCGGCGTGGACGCCGGGGAAGGTTGCGAAGGATGCCCCGCTCGACGAATACGGCGTAGACGAACAGGCCGATCACCGTGCTGACGACCGAGGCGATCGCCGCCCCCCTCACCTCGAGCCGGGGAAAGCCCCAGTGCCCGAATATGAGAATATAGTTCAGCACGATGTTGAGCATGTTGATCATGACGGAGACGACCATGTCGATACGCGGTCGTGCGATTCCGTACACGAATCCGCGCATCGTGAAGATCACCACCATGGCGAAGACGCCGAGCATTCTGATCTGTAGGTACGGCGTACCCACCCGGATGATCGAGGGCTCGCCGGACAGTCGTGAAAATATCCAGTGAGATGCCGGGTATCCGGCCAGGGACACTACCATGCCGATGGCGAATGCGAGGAGGAATGCATTGTGGATGATCCGGCCGAACTCGTCGATCCGTTTCTCACCGAGCCGGCGCGACGTTATCGCCTGCGTGCCGATACCGAGCGAGCCGAACACCATCACGAGCACGAAGCTGAAGAACGATCCCAGCCCGACGGCGGCGATCGCCGTATCCCCCAGCCGTCCCACCATGGCGGTATCCACCAGGTTCAGGACGGTGTGCGAGATCATGCCGACGATCACCGGTGCAGCGAGATGGATGATCTCGCCGCCCATTTTCGTGTCGAATCGCATAAGCCAGATTTTCCTTATAAAGTCATAAATTTTGAATATAATGGATGGACATTCTGCATTCAACGCGGAACGATCGCAGAACCGGGGGTCTGCGGGGGTACCGGCCGGCCGGATGGCGGGAGCGCTGTCGAACGCGAGGAAGAGCCGGACGCAGCGGGCGCCCGGGACCGGCACCTCACGCGAACGCGTGGAAGGAGTGGCGCTATGAGAGAACGTTCCATTGTTCGCATGGTTTTGGGCATCCTCGTGCTGCTGTGGTGCATTTCCCCGGCGGCGGCCGCCGGCACGGCGGGCGAGAAGGCGCCCGGTTTCGATCTTCCGTTTCTCACCGGTGATGGGTTCCGCGGTTCCGGCGAGCTGTTCCGGACCCACCGGTCTGTTTTTCTCGTGTTCTGGGAGAGCCACTGCCCTCGTTGCGTCGAGGCGCTCGCCGGATGCGAGGAGTTTCACCTGGAGTACGGCGGGGAGGATATCGCCGTCGTCGGCCTGAACGGCGATGAGGAGAATACGCTTCGCGTGAGGGGCCTCCTGAGTGCCGGCGCCATAACATTTACGCAACTCTGGGACAGGGGGGGGGAGGTGGCGCGTGCGTACGGCGTGCCCCTCGATGTTTTCACGATATGCCTCGTCGGCGATGACGGCGTGATCATCGGGCGCGCCGAGGATCCGCGCGGAAATATCAAAGGCATCATGGAAGGCATGATGATCGGCGGGACGGTTGCGGCCCCGGTGCCTGTTCCCGGGGACGTACACGGCGAATCGGTGCCGGAAACGCAGCCGGATGGGGAGGGTGGGATCAGTCCCGTGCGTGGGACGACCGCCCGTGCCGCCGGTGAAGCGGGATTCGCGTTCCGCGGCTCGCAGCGTCTCCGCTTTCTCTCCACCGATTCGCGGGGTGACGGGGCCGTCGGCCCGTACGGCGAGGAGGTGAGATCGCGAAACAACCTTCTCCTCAGATTCGAGCTCGAGGTGACGCGCCGGCTCGGGCGGTACGTCACACTCGGGGGATTGCTGCGCGTCAGCAACGAGGGCAGGGATGTGCTCCGGTCCGGTCCGCAGTACTTCGATTCCGAGTGGGGGAGTGCATTCGTCGAGATCGCCGTCAAGCGATTCATGTTGCGATTCGGGTACTACCCGATCCACCTGACCCCGCTCACCCTGATGCGGTGGGACTGGGACGACAATCCGCGCACGGGCGGCGACGCCGGGTGCGGGTGCGGTGCCGCGGCCGGGGTGCTCCTGCTCGAGAGCCTCGAGGAACTGGGTCCCGATCTCTTCTTCGAGGGGGGGACCGCTCACTACAGCCGCGGGGATTTCGCGGTGCGTGCATTCTATGCGATTCCGCGCCGTGCGGTCGAGTCGACCGCCATGGAGGTCGGTTTCGGCGGCGCGGAACCGACGGCCTACTCGCTCGAGATCTACGGGGGGGATATCCGGTGGCAGCGGTACGATACGCGGACCGGCTCCTTCTGGCGGGCCGGGGTGCACTTTGTCGGGAGCTGGGAGAATCGCCGCTCCGTCGATTTTCTCGCGCTCGGGTACGGTCTTGCACCGCCCTGGTACGAGTCGTCGATTCTCTCGGCCTCGGCGGAGGCGCCGCTGCTGCGATGGACCTCTCTTGTCGGTGAATGGATCGTGGCGAACCGTGCGTGCGGTCACGGTTTCATCGAACCGGGCGTCGATTTCATCAAACTGAAGGGGGGCGGGGGGACCGCGGGCCTCCTGTTGGAGCAGCCGCGGTGGGTGCGGCTCCGGTTCGATTACCTCCGGCTCGATGACGAGTTCTACGCCCCCTTCTCCGCCCTCTCGTATGAGCCGAACCGGGAAGGGTGGCGCGTGTCGTCGCGCATTACGCTCCCCGGCGAATTCTCCGCGGTGTCGTTGTTTTACAAGAGCCTCGAGGCGGTCGAACTCGATGAGGGGACCGAGAAGTTGACCTTTTTCGGCGCCTCGTTCGACATCGACCTCGACAGCGGTCCCGGCGCGAGCCTCGGCTGGCTCGACCGGGGGAACTGGACCGAGGACAACGGTACCGAGCCGTTGGATATCACCCGCAGGGCCTTGACGGGCAGCCTGCGGTACCGGTTCGACAGGAACATGTACGTGCAGGCCCAGTACCAACGTGTCGAGAGTTCCGGATACGAGACGGTTGCAGGGATCGGCGAACGGCGGGATATCGATACGCTGACACACCTGTACAGCGTCTATTGGCTCGCCAATTTCTAGAACGCGTTGCGGGGGCGGCGATCCGGTCCGGTGGGTGGATTATGTGCCGAACTGCGCCTTGATCGCTCCCCAGGTCTGTTCCTCGATGGCGGTAACCGTGGTGAATTCAAGCCAGTCCGCGGCGAGGTAGCCGCCGCTCACCGTTATCAGGCGGATACGGTAGGAGGGCCCGTACATCCCGAATTCGCCACTCCCGGTGGCGTCGACAGGCTGGGCCCCTCAAGATCCGCATCTACCCTTGCCGACGAAATAGACATCGATCGTCTGCGCTATGACCTCGTTTTCGGGAGTGACCGATACCTGGAGGTGGTACTGTACGTTCAGATCCCCCCAGACCCTCACGGCGACCATGCGTGAACCGAGATCGATGACGCTGGACACATTGTATTCGGCCCATTCTCCCGGGTAATCGATGCCGTAGATGCGGTAATCGTCGGTATAGATATCCCCGCCATATATATTGTAGAAGCTGCTGTAGTCCTCGGCCTCCACCAGGATCCGTTCGGCCGACGAAGCCGACGGGAGCACGAGCAGGCACAGCATCAGGGGGGCTATACACATCCTCATAGTGATCACGGCAACACCTTCTTTTCTCGTTGTACGGAGCTGTTCGTTGAATGAAGTATACCACAGCACACGGACGGAGGTCAAGATACACTGTATCATGCAGAGCCGGCCTGCGGCGTCACGTTCGACGGCTCCGTGACCAGCGACGGCACGGATACGTGCATGAACACGTGCACCGAGTGGCCGACGTGCAGCGCCAACGATATCACGTGCGAAGGGTATCCGGAGCATACGTGTGATCCACAGAATTCCGCCTGCTGCAATGCCACGGAGCATACGAGCTGGGGCAAACTGAAGAAGATGGCAAAGTAGATCGGTAGTACTCAGTGGATGAAAGCAGGGTCAGGGAGGTTATGCCTTGACCCTGCTTCCTCGTATGTGGTACAAACGGACCGGTAAGGCAGCACATTG